>NZ_JBHVHF010000335.1:0-7812 GCF_042800315.1 Streptomyces sp. NPDC057638 | reverse complement strand
ATCGCGGGGCACCGCCACCGGCGCATGACGGGAACGTCGCGGGTCGGCCAGGCGGAAGGCGCACGGCACCCGGGCCCCGCCCCCGCCACGCGTGGCGGAACGCCACCCCGGAACGGACGGCATCGGGACGGTCCGGCCCCGGTCGGCGGATCCGTGACCAAAGCGTCCGCGGAAGGCGACGGCCAGCCCCCGGCGACCCCGGCGCAGGCCCCACACCGGCGCCCCCGCCCACCGCGCGACGGCGCGGCACGGGTCCCGGACGGCAGCAGCGACCAGAACCACCAGCACGGCACACCCTGACCGCCGCACAGACAGGTCTCACACCAGCCCCATGAGCACCCACGGCTCACCGTCTCCCGCGCCCCCACCGGCAGCCGCGCCACGCCCCGGCACGGGCCCCGCCACCGGCACGGGCCGACGCGTCGGCGGGCGCCGCCGACTCCCCCCGCTGGTCCTGCTGCTGCCCGCCACGGCGGCGGCCCTGCTGGCGCTGCTGCCGCTCGGGTACCTCGCGGTCCGCGCCATGGAGCGCGGCTGGGGCTACGCCTGGGACATCGTCGCCGACCCGCGCACCCTGGAACTCCTCGGCCGCAGCCTCGGCCTGACCGCGATCGTGGTCACCGGCACGCTGGTGCTCGGGATCTCGCTCGCCTGGCTGACCGTGCGCACCACGCTCCCGGGGCGCCGGATGTGGGCGGTGCTCGCCACCCTCCCGCTGGCGGTGCCCAGCTATGTGGCGGCCTTCACCTGGATCTCGGCCGCCCCCTCCCTCGCCGGTCTCGCGGGCGCGTCGATCACGCTCACCTTCGCCTGCTTCCCCTATGTCTTCCTGCCGGTCGCGGCGGCGCTGCGGGGCATCGACCCGGCGCAGGAGGAGGCCGCGCGCTCCCTGGGGAGCGGTGCGCTGCGGACCTTCCTGACGGTGACACTGCCGCAGCTGCGGCCCGCCGCGGCCGGGGGCGCGATCCTGGTCGCGCTCTATGTGCTCTCCGACTTCGGCTCGGTCTCGATCACCCGGTACGACACGTTCACCCGGGCCGTCCACTCCTCCTACCAGGCCGCCTTCGACCGCACCCCGGCGGCGGTGCTCGGCTGTGTCCTGGTCGCGATGACCGTACTGCTGGTGCTGGCGGAGAACCGCACCCGGGGCCGGGCCGGGCACGCCCGCACCGGCCGGGGCAGCGCCCGGCCCCCGGTCCGGCTGCGGCTCGGCCGCTGGACGGCGCCCGCGCTCCTCTGGTGCGGCGCGGTCGCGGCGGCGGCCGTCGCCTTCCCGCTGGCCACGCTCGGCTACTGGCTGACCATCGGCAGCTCCGGCGATCTCGACCAGGACAAGTTCTGGTCGGCGACGGTGGCCACCCTCACCGTGGCGGCGGCCGGCGCGGCCGTCACCACCGTTCTGGCGCTGCCCGTCGGGGTGCTCTCGGCCCGGCACACCGGACGGCTGGCGCGGCTGCTGGAGCAGTCGGTGTACGCGGGGCACGCGGTGCCGGGCATCACCGTCGGACTCGCGCTGGTGTTCTTCTCGGTCCGCTACGCCTATCCGCTCTACCAGCAGCTCCCGCTGCTCATCGCCGCCTATGTGGTGCTCTTCCTGCCGGTCGCGGTCGCCTCGGCGCGCGCCGCCGTGCTCCAGTCGCCGCCGGTGCTGGAGGACGTGGCACGCTCGCTGGGCCGCTCTCCGCTGGGCGTGCTGCGGACGGTGACCGTGCCGCTCGCGGCGCCCGGGATCGGCGCGGGGGCCGCGCTGACGTTCGTCGTCATCATGAAGGAGCTCCCGGCGACGCTGCTGCTGCGGCCCACCGGTACCGAGACGCTGGCGACCCGGCTGTGGACCGAGACCGGCGCGGGCGCCTTCGCGGGCGCCGCCCCCTATGCCGCGGCCATCGTGCTGATCGCCGCCGTCCCCTCCTATCTGCTCGGAAGGCGCTCATGACCGGATTGCGCGTGACCTCGCTGACGACGTCGTACGGGCGCGGGAACCGGGTCCTGGACGGACTCGACCTCACGGTCCCGGCCGGTGAGCTGGCCGCCGTGCTGGGGCCGTCGGGCTGCGGCAAGACCACCCTGCTGCGGGTGGTCGCGGGCTTCCTCACCCCCGACGCGGGCGAGGTCACGATCGACGGCCGCACGGTGACCGGACCCGGGACGCAGATCGCCCCGGAGCGGCGCGGGGTCGGCATCGTCGCCCAGGAAGGCGCCCTCTTCCCGCATATGACCGTGGCCCGCAATGTGGCCTTCGGCCTCATCGGGGTGGACCGGGCCGAACGCCGGGCCCGTACGGGCGCGATGCTGGAACTGGTGGGGCTCGACGGCTATGGGGAGCGGATGCCGCACGAGCTCAGCGGCGGCCAGCAGCAGCGGGTGGCGCTCGCCCGCGCGCTGGCGCCGCGCCCGTCGCTGGTCCTGCTGGACGAGCCGTTCAACGCCCTCGACAGCGCGCTGCGCGCGGGGCTGCGCTCCGACGTCCGCACCGCGCTGCGCGCGGCCGGGGCGACGGCGCTGCTGGTCACCCATGACCAGGAGGAGGCCCTGTCCTCGGCCGACCTGGTCGCGGTCGTCCGCGACGGAAGGGTGGCCCAGTGCGCCACCCCGCACGAGCTGTACACCCGGCCGGTCGACCCGTGGGTGGCCTCGTTCGTGGGCGAGGCGGTCGAGCTGCCCGCGAGCGTCGACGGCGACCACGCGCTGACCCCGCTCGGCCGGATCCCGCTCGCCCCCTCCCCGGCGGAGCGTCAGGGTGCCCGTACGGGCACGGTGGTGCTCCGCCCGGAGCAGCTCGTCCTCACCCCGGACGGGACCGGGCCGCGTGCCGTGGTCACGGAGATCCGCTTCCACGGCCATGACGCGGTGGTCCTGCTGACCACGCCGGAGCTGCCGACTCCGGTCACCGCCCGGATCCAGGGCCCGCTGACCGCCCGCCCGGGTACGGAGACGGGCATACGGGTCACCGGAACGGCGACCTTCCACCCCGCCGCCTGAACCACACCCGAGCCGTGCCCGACCGCCTGCGGAGACGGCATACGCGTCACCGGAACGGCGACCTCCCGGCCTGCCTCCAACCCACACCCGTGCCCCGCCGCCCCGCCCGGCGGCGCGGCACGGGCACACCCCCCGAGTTCCGGGCCCGAGCCGCGCCCGACCGCGTGCGACGATCACCGCATGACCACCACACACGCCCTGCTGGCCGAGGCGGTACGGCTCCGTGAGCGAGGCGAACCCGACCGGGCCCGCACCCTGTTGACGGCCCTGGCCGCCGAGCACCCGGACGACGCCGAGGTGGCCTACCAGACGGCGTGGACCCATGACGTCCTGGGTCTGGAGGCCGAGGCCGTTCCCTTCTACGAGCGCGCCCTCGCCGTCCCCGGCCTCACCCCCGACGACCGCAGGGGCGCGCTCCTCGGACTGGGCAGCACCTACCGGATCCTGGGCCGCCACGCCGACGCGGTGGCACTGCTGCGCGACGCCGTCACCGCGTTCCCGCAGGACGGGGCGCTGCGGACCTTCCTCGCCATGGCCCTCTACAACACCGGCCACCACCACGACGCCATGGCCCTCCTGCTCACCCTGCTCGCCGCCACGAGCGAGGACCCGGGCGTCCGCGCGTACCGCCCGGCGATCGAGCACTACGCGCGCGATCTCGACCACACCGTGGAGACGGACACGGCGGACACGGCGGACACGGCGGACACCGGCACGGACGGGCGCACGGGCACCGGCGTGGACGCGGTGGTCGGCGGCGCGGTGGACGGCGGCGCCTGAGCAGGCGCGCCCTCATCCATGGCGTGGCCCGTGGCCGTCAGCCGTGGCACCCGTGAGGGCCGGGAGTGCGCGGCCCGCTGCCGAACGCGTGGGTGGTGGGCGCCCACGCGGCCGGCCCGGACTCCCCTCCGCACAGGGGCTCATCAGAGCATGGCGGCCCTATCGGCGATGTATCGGAAAAGGGAGACACTCCCGCGACACGCTCTCGCCTTCACTGGGGACATCGGAACGCGGCGGACCCGCGTCACCCGGCCGACGGACGAGCGACGTCCGGAGGTCGTGGCCGCGGGTGGCGGCTGACCGGTCGCGGGCGGTCTCCGGGGCCGGTGCCCCTCCGCCGCTCCGACGGGATCACCGGGTGAACCGGGTGATCGACGGGGCCGGTCGACGGCCTCACCCCGAGTGGAGATTGGGAGTGTTTCCTTATGTACAAGTCCATGCGCCGACGGGCGGCCGTCTGCGTCGCGGGTATCGGCGCCTTCGCGACCGTGCTGACCTCGGCCCCGACAGCGTCGGCGATCGTCGGCGGAACGCCGGTCCCGGACGGCAAGTGGCCCTTTGTGGCGCAGATCGAACAACAGCGGGTCAGCGGCGGGGCATGGTCACACCGCTGTGGCGCGGTCCTCATCGACCAGCGGGTCGTCGCCACGGCGGCCCACTGCCTCAACCCCGACCCGGGCAAGGACAGGATCCGGCTCGTGCTGGGGCGGACCGACACGCAGGCCGCTGGGGGCACGGTGATCACCTCCGACCGTCTCTCCGTCTACCGCCACCCCGCGTTCACGACGCAGACCAACACGGACCTCGCCCTCCTCGTGCTCGACCGTCCGGTCAGGCAGAAGACCGCGGCCCTTCCCCCGACCCGCACCCGGCCACAGCCGGGGCAGCTCCTGCACGCCGTGGGATGGGGGTACACCCTCCCGGACGACTCGTCCTCCCTGCCGACCCGTCTGCGCGAGGCGGTGCTCCCGGTCAACGCGTTCGACACCGAGAACGGCGTCTGGAGCGAGGAGTTCATCTGCGCGGGCACGCAGGACAAGCGGGTCATGGGCATGGACAGCGGAGGGCCGCTGTTCTCCGTGACGAAGTCCGGCAAGGCCGTCGTGCGCGGCCTCGTGACCGGAGCGACGGAAACCTGCACCGGGCTCTTCACCAACCTGGCCGACCCCGTCATCTGGAAGCCGTTCCGCGAGCCACTCGCCTCCCACGGTCTCGCCCACGTCCTGCCGTCGTCCGCCAAGACCGCCCCCGAGCGGGCGGGAACCGTGCGGAGGGCGCCCGCCGATCCCACCAGGTGACCTCTCCTCACCGCGTCGCCCGCCCCGGCACCGCCGGGGCGGAGGAGACCATCGGGCGCGGAAACCCGAGGGGCCCGCTCCCCCTCACCCCTCGGTCCCACCCGCCTCGTCCTCCTCGTCCTGCTCGTCTTCGTCTTCGTCTTCGAGGAGTGCGAACAGCCGGGGCAGCCGTCGGCGCATCTCCTCGTCGTCGTCGAAGTCGAAGTCCTCCCCCATGTCGATGGTCCGGCGGCCCAGCCCGGCCGCCGCCCGGTAGCGGTCCCAGGCCGCGTAGAAGTCCTCCGATCCGTCGGTGACGCGCCGGAAGGCCCCGGCGGCGGCGTAGTTGACCGCCTCGTGGAAGAAGTACTCCTCACCGGCTATGAGCTGGGGGTGGCCGGCCAGGCTGTCCGGGTGGGCGAGCACTCTCTCGTACCACTCGCGGCCGAGGGATATCACGCCCGCGCGGAAGTCCATGAAGCTGTCGTCGGAACAGCCGCCCCCGATCAGATAGGCGGCCGCCCACACGTCCCAGCGTTCGAGGTCGCTCCGGGCCGTGGCGAAAGCCTCCGCGTACGCGAGGATCTCAGCGGGGGGCCGCTCGGCCAGCACATCGGCCAGCGCCACGTCGAAGGGGCGCCGGCCGGTGGTGTTGGCGCGCGCCGTCGCGATGATGTTCCAGAACTCGTCCGTACCCATGGACAGAACTCTGCCAGCCGGGTCTGACAACGGGGCTGGGCGGCGGTGGCGGGCGGGGTGCTCCCCGGCGGACGACCGTCGCCGGTCCGGCACCCCGGCCGACGACGGGCCGGGCCGGGCGGGGTCGGAGCGGGCCAGGCCGGGTGCGGAGCATCTCCACAGGGCATTGTCAGTGCGCTCCCGTACGGTGCGGTCATGTCGAATTTCGTACTCGTGGCAGGCGCGTGGCTCGGTTCGTGGGCGTGGGACGAGGTGGTGCCCGTACTGCGGGAGGCGGGCCACGGCGTTCACCCCGTGACCCTCTCCGGCGTCGCCGACAAGCGGGATGTGCCCGTGGGGCCGCGGACCCATGTGCGGGACATCGTCGACGAGGTCGAGCGGCTCGATCTCCGCGATGTCGTTCTGGTCGGACACAGTTGCGCGGGCATCCCGGTCGGCCAGGCCGCCGAGCTGATCGGGGACCGGCTGACCCGGGTGGTCTTCGTCGACGCCAGCGTTCCGGCCGATGGTGAGTCCTTCGTCTCCGCCTGGTGGGAGGGCCCGGCGAAGCTGGAGGCCGCCCTCGCGGCGAACGGCGGCCTCTGGGCACCGCTGCCCGAGGCCGACTTCGCCGGTCAGGGCCTCACCGAGGAGCAGATAGCCCGGATCGTCGGCGGGGCCACACCCCACCCGGGGGTCTCGCTGGCCGACCCGGCCGTGCTGACCCGGCCGCTCGGGGAGCTTTCCGCGACCTATGTGAAGTGCCTGCTCGACGGCGCCGAGCCGGGCGACGACGTGGCCGGGCTGCTGACCAGCGAGCGGTGGCGGCTGGTCGAGCTGGAGACCGGCCACTGGCCGATGTTCTCCCGGCCGGGCGAGCTGGCGCGGATCCTGCTCGCCACGGCCGGGCGATGACGGCGGTATCCGGCCGCGACCGGACGGGTCACCGTGCCGTCCGGCCCCGGCCGGACGCTCAGCACGGCGTCCAGTCGGGGCCCACGGTCGGCCCGACACCCGGCTCCGGCTCCGGCTCCGGCTCCGGCTCCGGCTCCGGCTCCGGCTCCGGCTCCGGCCAGGGTGTCACCTCGGCGAGCCGCCGACGGGCCGTTTCCGGGACACCTCCTCGTCCCGGGTCCCCAGGACCCGGGCCAGGGCGCCGCCGCCGGGGGTGAGTTCGTCCCAGGTGCCCAGTTCGGCGACCCGGCCCGCTTCCAGGACGGCGATCCGGTCCGCCCGCCGGATGGTCGCGGTGCGATGGGCGATCACCACCGTCGTACAGTCCGGCAGGATCTCCCGCACACCGGAGAGGACCTCCGCGTCCGCCAGTCCATCGAGTGCCGCCGTGGTCTCGTCCAGGACCAGGACGCGCGGGCGGGTCAGCAGGGCGCGGGCGAGCGCGACGCGGGCGCGCTGGCCACCGGAGAGGGTGGCGCCGCGCTCGCCGACGGGGCTCTCGTAGCCGTCGGGGAGCGCGGCCACCAGCGCGTCGACTCCGGTCGCGGCGGCCACGGCGCGCAGTTCCGCGTCGCCGGCCCCGGGCGCGGCGAGGCGGAGGTTGTCGGCCAGGGTGCCGTGGAAGAGGGGGGCGTTCTGGCCGACCACGGCGACGGCACGGCGCAGTTCGGCGTCGGCGACCGTCCTCAGGTCGGCCGCCGCGCCCGCGTCGCCGACGAGTGCCACGCTCCCTTCCGCCGGGTCCCAGAAGCGGGCCAGCAGTTGGGCGCAGGTCGACTTGCCCGCGCCGGAGACCCCCACCAGCG
Source organism: Streptomyces sp. NPDC057638 (assembly GCF_042800315.1). NCBI lineage: Bacteria > Bacillati > Actinomycetota > Actinomycetes > Kitasatosporales > Streptomycetaceae > Streptomyces > Streptomyces sp. NPDC057638. The sequence goes on along the minus strand of NZ_JBHVHF010000335.1, from coordinate 335 downwards.
CCAGGGTCTCCCCGGCGGGCACCTCCAGGTCGAGCCCGTCGAGCACCGGTCCACCGCCGTAGTCGAAGCGGACGCCCCGCATCCGTATCCCGAGCCGGCCCTCGGGCAGGGCGCGCGGCACCCGGGGTTCCGGGGCCCCGGCGGGCGCCCGGACGGCGGCACCGACCCGGGCCGCCGCGGCCCGCAGTCCGGCGGCGCGGCCGAGGGCGGCGGCCGCGTCGGCGACGGGCGCGAGCGTGCCGAGCGCCAGCGCCATCGCGGCGGGCGCCCACGCCCCGGGCAGGGTCCGCGAGGCGACGAGGACGACGCCGACCACCGCGCCCACGACCACGAGG
>NZ_JBHVHF010000334.1:0-7842 GCF_042800315.1 Streptomyces sp. NPDC057638 | reverse complement strand
CCCCCCGCGTGGGGGGTGCGGCCCTCGGTGTGTCGGCGGACCGGAGGGGTCAGCCGCGGATCAGGTTCCGCAGCACGTACTGCATGATGCCGCCGTTGCGGTAGTAGTCCGCCTCGCCGGGGGTGTCGATGCGCACGACCGCGTCGAACTCCACACCGGTGTCGGTGGTGACCTTGACGGTGCGCGGGGTGGTGCCCTCGTTCAGCTCGGTGACGCCGGAGAAGGAGAAGGTCTCCTCACCGGTCAGTCCGAGCGCCTCGGCGGAGGCGCCCTCCGGGAACTGGAGCGGGAGCACGCCCATGCCGATCAGGTTGGAGCGGTGGATGCGCTCGTAGGACTCGGCGATGACGGCCTTGACGCCGAGCAGCGCGGTGCCCTTGGCGGCCCAGTCGCGGGAGGAGCCGGAGCCGTACTCCTTGCCCGCGAGGATCACCAGCGGGATGCCCTGCTCGATGTAGTTGCGCGAGGCGTCGTAGATGAACGACACCGGGGCGTCGGCCTGGGTGAAGTCACGGGTGAAGCCGCCCTCGGTGCCCGGCGCGATCTGGTTGCGCAGCCGGATGTTGGCGAAGGTGCCCCGGATCATGACCTCGTGGTTGCCACGGCGGGAGCCGTAGGAGTTGAAGTCGCGGCGCTCGACGCCGTGCTCCGTGAGGTACTTGCCCGCCGGGGTGTCGGCCTTGATGGCACCGGCCGGGGAGATGTGGTCGGTGGTGACCGAGTCGCCCAGCTTGGCCAGGACGCGGGCACCGGCGATGTCGCTGACCGGCGCGGGCTCCATCTCCATGCCCTCGAAGTACGGGGGCTTGCGGACGTAGGTGGACTCGGAGTCCCACTCGAAGGTGTTGCCGGTCGGGATCGACAGCGCCTGCCACTGGGCGTCGCCCGCGAAGACGTCCTGGTAGGACTTGTTGAACATGTCCTCGCCGATGGCGTTGGCGACGACGTCGTTCACCTCGGCCTCGGAGGGCCAGATGTCCTTCAGGAAGACCGGGTTGCCCTCGGTGTCGATGCCGAGCGCCGCACGGGTGATGTCCACCTTCATGGAGCCCGCGAGCGCGTAGGCCACGACCAGCGGCGGGGACGCCAGGTAGTTCATCTTGACGTCGGGGTTGATCCGGCCCTCGAAGTTGCGGTTGCCGGAGAGCACCGAGGTCACGGCCAGGTCGTTCTCGTTGACGGCCTTGGAGACCTCCTCCGGCAGCGGGCCGGAGTTGCCGATGCAGGTGGTGCAGCCGTAGCCGACCAGGTTGAAGCCGACCTTGTCGAGGTAGGGGGTCAGGCCCGCCTTGTCGAAGTAGTCGGTGACGACCTTGGAGCCCGGGGCGAGGGTGGTCTTGACCCACGGCTTGCGGGTCAGGCCCTTCTCGACCGCCTTCTTGGCCACCAGCGCGGCGGCGACCATGACGTACGGGTTCGAGGTGTTGGTGCAGGAGGTGATCGCGGCGACGGTGACGGCGCCGTGGTCGATCTCGTAGGTGGAGCCGTCAGGGGCGGTCACCGTGGTGGGCCGGGACGGAATCCCGTTGGCGGACGCGGGGGCGTCGGAGGCCGGGAAGGACTCCTTGCCCGCCTCCTCGTCGTCGTCCACGTAGTTGCGGACGTCCACGGCGAACTGCTCGGCGGCGTTGGCCAGGACGATGCGGTCCTGCGGGCGCTTGGGGCCGGCGATGGAGGGGACCACGGTGGAGAGGTCCAGCTCCAGCTTCTCGGAGAAGTCGGGCTCGGCGGCCGGGTCCAGCCAGAGGCCCTGCTCCTTGGCGTACGCCTCGACGAGCGCGACCTGCTGCTCGGAGCGGCCGGTGAGCTTCAGGTAGTTCAGGGTCTCGCCGTCGATCGGGAAGATCGCGGCGGTGGAGCCGAACTCCGGCGACATGTTGCCGATGGTGGCGCGGTTGGCGAGCGAGGTGGCGGCCACGCCCTCACCGTAGAACTCCACGAACTTGCCGACGACACCGTGCTTGCGCAGCATCTCGGTGATGGTCAGCACCAGGTCGGTGGCGGTGGTGCCGGGGGTCAGCTCACCGGTCAGCTTGAAGCCGACGACGCGCGGGATGAGCATGGAGACCGGCTGGCCCAGCATCGCGGCCTCGGCCTCGATGCCGCCGACGCCCCAGCCGAGCACACCGAGGCCGTTGACCATGGTGGTGTGGGAGTCGGTGCCGACGAGGGTGTCGGGGTACGCCTGGCCACCCCGGACCATGACGGTGCGGGCCAGGTGCTCGATGTTCACCTGGTGCACGATGCCGGTGCCGGGCGGGACGACCTTGAACTCGTCGAAGGCGGTCTGGCCCCAGCGCAGGAACTGGTAGCGCTCCTTGTTGCGGCCGTACTCCAGCTCGACGTTCTGCGCGAACGCGTCGTTGGTGCCGAACTTGTCGGCGATGACGGAGTGGTCGATGACCAGCTCGGCGGGGGCCAGCGGGTTGATCTTCGCCGGGTCGCCGCCGAGCTCCTTGACGGCCTCACGCATGGTGGCCAGGTCCACGACACAGGGCACACCGGTGAAGTCCTGCATGATCACGCGCGCCGGGGTGAACTGGATCTCCTGGCTCGGCTGCGCCTGCGAGTCCCAGCCGCCGAGGGCACGGATGTGGTCGGCGGTGATGTTGGCGCCGTCCTCGGTACGGAGGAGGTTCTCCAGGAGGACCTTCAGGCTGTACGGGAGGCGCGCGGAGCCCTCGACCTTGTCCAGCCGGAAGATTTCGTACGACTCGTCGCCCACGCGCAGCGTGCTGCGGGCGTCGAAGCTGTTCGCCGACACGACAGTCTCCTTCATCAATGTGCGCGTACTACGTCCATGCTGCCGCCACGGCCCCTCACTGGTCCGCTAAGGTAGGGCTTAGTTAGGTAACCCTTACCGATCGGCGGTCGCACCACGTCTTCGGCAGATATCTCGATGTCGAGATAACTCTAGTACATCGGTGCCGCTCGGTCATGCCCGGGGGCGGTGGATTCCGCCACCGGGCTCCGCCATGCCCTCCCTGACCTCAGGAAACGCCCCCGGCCGACACGGCGTACAAACATATTGTTCATCACGGGCCGTTGACATCGGGCGGTGTGGAGATCCACCCTGGTCCCATGACGACTCCCGACGACGCCCAGATCCCCCCACCCGAGGCCGACGCCCCCCACCCATCCGACCGCGACCCCTTCTCCCCGCCCGACGCGGACGAGGCGCGCGCCCGCCGGGCACCCACCGCGCTCTTCCGGATCACCGAACGGCACGCGGCCACCGAGGAGCAGCGCCGCCGCCAGACCAACCCCCACCTGCCCGGCCCGCACGAGGCCGTACGCCTGGTGGCGTTCCTGCTGAGCGGGGCGGCCGAGCGCGCGGAGGGCGAACCGGAGGTCGACCGCGCCGACATCACGGCCGCGCTGACCCTGATGCCACTCGTCCGGGGGGAACTGGACGAACTGGAGACGGGACTGCTCCAGATGGCGCGCGGACGGGGGATGACCTGGCCGGAGATCGCGTTCGGCCTGGGGCTGGGGACACCGCAGGCGGCGCGGCAGCGCTATGAACGGCTGGCGGCCCGCACCGCACCGGAGTAGAAGGGCGCGGCCGGGGAACCCGGGGGATGGACAGCGGCGGAGGTCTCCATCGACGCAGAGCCGAAGGCCGCCGGAACCGGGGTGGAGCGAGTGAAGGCGAAATCGGGCACAGGGCCCGGCCAACGTTCAAACCGGACATGGAGCTGGAGGCCGAAGCCGAAGGCCCGCGATGGAGGGCGGGACCAAGGGCCGGGACCGGCCCGGCACCAGACGCCGGAACCGACACGGAACCGGAGAGCGGAACCTGCGCGTCATCCCCCGGGCGGACGCACCGACTTGCCCCGCGCCGCTCCCCGACGGACCGTCAAAGGAGCCACACCCGGCGCCCCGGCCCCCCACCCCTCACTCAGACGCCACCCCCGGCGCGCGCCTCATCTCATATCTGAGATAGCCTCCACGGCATGTCAGACGATTACCTCGTACGTATCGGCAAGCTCATTCGTGACGCGCGGCAGCATCGCGGCTGGACACAGACGCAGCTCGCCGAGGCCCTCGGGACCAGCCAGAGCGCGGTCAACCGTATCGAGCGAGGCAACCAGAACATCAGCCTTGAGATGATCGCCCGGATCGGAGAGGCCCTCGACAGCGAGATCGTCTCCCTCGGCTATGCCGGACCGATGCATCTGCGGGTGGTCGGCGGGCGCCGTCTCTCCGGCGCCATCGACGTCAAGACGAGCAAGAACGCGGGCGTGGCCCTGCTGTGCGCCTCGCTCCTCAACAAGGGCCGCACGGTGCTGCGCCGGGTCGCCCGGATCGAGGAGGTCTTCCGGCTGCTGGAGGTCCTCAACTCCATCGGGGTCCGCACCCGCTGGATCAACGACGGCGTGGACCTGGAGATCGTGCCGCCCGCGCGGCTCGACATGGAGGCCATCGACGCGGAGGCGGCCCGCCGCACCCGCTCGATCATCATGTTCCTCGGGCCGCTGCTGCACCGGCTGGACGCGTTCAAGCTGCCCTACGCGGGCGGCTGCGACCTCGGCACCCGCACGATCGAGCCCCATATGATCGCGCTGCGCCGCTTCGGCCTGGACATCACCGCGACCGAGGGCCTCTACCACGCCCGGGTCGAGCGCTCCACGGTCCCGGACCGGCCGATCGTCCTGACCGAGCGCGGAGACACCGTCACCGAGAACGCGCTGCTGGCGGCGGCCCGCCACGACGGGGTCACCGTCATCCGCAACGCCTCCTCCAACTACATGGTCCAGGACCTCTGCTTCTTCCTGGAGGCGCTCGGGGTCCGGGTCGACGGGGTCGGCACCACCACCCTGACCGTGCACGGCGTCCCCACCATCGACGTGGACGTCGACTACTCCCCCTCCGAGGACCCGGTCGAGGCGATGAGCCTGCTCGCCGCCGCCGTGGTGACCGAGTCGGAGCTGACGATCCGCCGCGTCCCCATCGAGTTCCTGGAGATCGAGCTGGCGGTCCTGGAGGAGATGGGCCTGGACCACGACCGCTCCCCCGAGTACACGGCGGACAACGGCCGCACCCGTCTGGTGGACCTGACCGTGCGCCCCTCCAAACTGGAGGCGCCGATCGACAAGATCCACCCCATGCCCTTCCCCGGGCTGAACATCGACAACGTCCCCTTCTTCGCCGCCATCGCGGCGGTCGCCCAGGGCCAGACCCTCATCCACGACTGGGTCTACGACAACCGGGCCATCTATCTCACCGACCTCAACCGCCTCGGTGGCCGCCTCCAGCTCCTGGACCCCCACCGCGTCCTGGTCGAGGGCCCCACCCGCTGGCGCGCCGCCGAGATGATGTGCCCGCCCGCACTGCGCCCCGCCGTGGTGGTCCTGCTGGCGATGATGGCGGCGGAGGGCACCTCGGTGCTGCGCAATGTGTACGTCATCAACCGGGGGTACGAGGAGCTGGCGGAGCGCCTCAACTCGGTGGGCGCGCAGATCGAGATCTTCCGCGACATCTGACCGATCGCCTCCCTCCCGCCCCCTCTGACCCGCGTTCCGGCGGGTCAGAGGGGGCGCGGTCATATCCGGGGACTCGTGGACGGCGGCCTCCCGGCGGGGTGCGCTCCTCGGCACCGCGGGCGGCGGCCTCCCGGCGGGGTACGACCCGGCCCCGCGGACGGTGGTGCCTCGCCTGCGGCCGGGCGTCCCGTCATGGCTGATCCCTCCAGTCCCAATTACCCCATACGTATTACCCCGTCTCGCTACGCTGTTCCGTCACTGGAGTCATCTACGTGCCCAAGGCCGAGGCCCGGGGCCGGGAGGGGAAACCGTGACACTCAGCACCCGATCCACCAGGGGAGGCATCGCGGCGCTCCTGGGGGTCCTCGCCCTGTTGCTCTCCACCCTGCTTCCCGTCGACGACGCGCGGGCGGCCCCGCCGACAGCGCCCACGCCCCAGGCGGTGACTCCGCCGACAGCCCCCACACCCGTGGCAACGACCCCGTTACCGGGCTCCAAAGCGAACTGGACCGTCTCCCTGGGTGGGCTCCGGCCGCTCAGCCAGGGCCCTTCGTTCGTCCGGCTCGGGTACTACACGTTCGCCGGGGACGGCACCGTCGCCCATGAGTACTGGCAGTGGTCGCACACGCCGAGGTTCCGCCGGGTCGACGCGGTGAGCGCGGACTGCGGAGGCGCGATTCCGCACTGCGATGTCAAGACGGCGGAGGGATTCACCGGACCCCCGACGGGCAGGCTCGGCGGCTCCTATGTCTACACCCCGGGCGCCGACGGTCCCGATCTCGTCATCACCTGGCGGAACGGCACCCCGGGCGGTCCCCCGGCCGGGAGTGTCGAGCGATGGCGGGTGGAGACCGGCCTGGCGGGCGGAACCCTGGCCCGGATGCGGAGTGGCACGTTCTACCGTGCCGACGGTCTGACCGGGAACACCCTCGGCACGGTCGATCCCGATCCGGCGTTCTCCGACTACGGCGCCGACCACGGCATCGGCTACGGCAGCAACGCCCCCTTCAGCAGCCGCCAGAGCATGGCGAGCCTCGCCGCGAGCGAGACCCGCTTCCGCGGCAACTTCCTCCGGGTCACGGACGGGACCGCGCCGGAGCGTGAGTGGACGGGCGGCGACTTCACCTTCGGCGGACGGCAGGGGAACAACGTCTCGAACCCCTGGCGGCTGTGCTCGAACGGCTCCTGTATGGGATTCCTCCAGCACAACACCCGCTGCAACAGGAACGCGGCGAGCAACACACAGAACCCACGCGCCTTCGACCCCGACCGGGTCCGCTATCTCGCGGAGCTGGGCACCGGACGGCAGAACACCGGTGAGTACTGGTGCCAGCTGCTCGCCTGGGAGGAGGACTGCTACCAGGGGAACTCCCATGTACAGCCGATGCTCCAGGTCCTGGGCGACGACGGCGGGTTCCTGGGCTGGGTCGGCGTCGAAGCCTCGCCCGACTACCTCCAGGGCCAGCCGGCCAACCGTCAGGTGGAGGACTTCCTGGGCATCTTCGACAACGTGTCCGTGGAGATCGCCCACAGGAACGTCTATGTGACGACGCTCGTGGACCGGGGGACCGGGGCCTCGCCTCCCCTGGTCGTGGAGCGGGAGAAGCCCGCGCCCGCGTTCAGGATCGCCTATGGCAACAGCACGATGTTCGGCCATCTGACCTGGGAGGACCGCACCACGGCCCAGCCCTTCACCACGGTCCGCTACAGCGGCCGGAACCGACCCGCGAGTGGCTGCCGGTTCGCGGAGTTCATCGCCTACGCCGCCTCCGGGAAGTCCGTACGGGAGACGACACGGCACCAGTGCGCGGGCGGCGCGGACTACTTCGACCCGGACTTCGCGGCTGTGGAGACCCGGCCACCCCTGGCCATCGCCGACCGGGATGTGGCCCGGGTCCAGATCACCTACTGGGTCTCCGAGGACGGCGGCAGGACCTACTCCACCAAGGGGGTGCAGAACTGCACGGTGGGCGGATGTGTGGACTCCACCCGTGATCCGCAGACCCAGTTCCGGGTCGGCCATGGGCAGAGCGTCGCGGCGGGCACACTGACCTGGAAGGGGCAGGCCATCTCCTACGAGGGCAACAACCACGTCGCCAGCGGATGCCGTTATGTGCTGCTGGTGGCGTCCGACGGTACCCGCCACAGCTCCAGCGACTTCTGTGCCACCAACGGGGACCGTCCCTTCAGCTCCCCGCAGTTCGCCACCGCGGCGACCTCCGTCGACATCAGCTACTGGGTCTCCGACAACGGGGGCGCGCACTACGCCGCCGCGTCCACCCGGTGCACCAGGGACGGCTGCGTCTGATCCACCACGGTGAACCGCGTGCCCGGCCCGGAGCTGTCCGGGCCGGGC
>NZ_JBHVHF010000333.1:0-7844 GCF_042800315.1 Streptomyces sp. NPDC057638 | reverse complement strand
GCCGCACCTTCTGGTGCGGCGGCCCTCTCGGAACACGGGGTGGCTAGTTCACGCCGCCCAGCATCGCGGTCACCTTGCGGCGGTAGACGAAGATCGCGACACCGGCGAGGGCGGCGATGGCGCCCTGGCTGGCGAACCAGCCCTGGGTGTCCGTCGGGGCGCCGATCAGCTGGAGCAGGGCGATCACGGAGTTACCGGCGGTCATCGCCAGGAACCAGACGCCCATCATCTGCGAGGCGTACTTCTGCGGCGCCAGCTTGGTGGTCAGCGACAGGCCCACCGGGGAGAGGCACAGCTCACCGACGGTCTGCATGAAGTAGACCGTGACCAGCCACATCGGGGAGACCTTGACATCGCCGGAGGCCATGCCCTGCGCGACCATCATCACGCCGAAGGAGCCACCGACCAGCAGCAGCGCCAGGGAGAACTTCGCCAGGGTGCTGGGCTCGCGGTTCCGCTTGAAGAGCGCGACCCAGAGCATCGCGAAGACCGGGGCCAGCGCCATCACGAAGAGCGGGTTCAGCGACTGGAACCAGGTGGTCGGGAACTCGAAGCCGAAGAGCGCGTCCTGCGTGTCGTTCTTGGCGAAGAGGGAGAGCACCGAACCGGTCTGGTCGTAGATCGCCCAGAACGCGGCGGCGGCGACGAAGAACCAGATGTAGCCGGACATCCGGGACTGCTCGACCGCGGTCAGGTCCTTGTCCCGCTTGATCCGGAACAGGTACCAGGCCGGCAGCAGCAGACCCAGGATCGTCAGCGGCCACAGCACCCAGTCGACGGTGAAGACGCCGGAGAGACCGATGATGGCGTACGCGGCGGCCGCGACACCCAGCCAGATCAGACCCTTGCGGACCAGCGCGGTGCGCTCGGCGGCGGGCAGCGGGTCCGGGACCCGGACCGACTCCTCGCTCAGGTGGCGGAAGCCCAGGAAGTAGAAGAGCAGACCGATCGCCATACCGACACCGGCCATACCGAAGCCGAGGTGCCAGTCGATCTTCTGGCCGACCCAGCCGATGGTCAGCGGGGCGAAGAAGGCACCGAGGTTGATGCCCATGTAGAAGATCGTGAAGCCGCCGTCACGGCGCGGGTCGGTCTTGTCCGGGTAGAGCTGGCCCACCATCGTGGAGATGTTGGACTTCAGCAGACCCGAACCGGCGGCGATGAACGCCAGACCGACGAAGAAGGACGCCTCGACCGGCACGGCCAGCAGGAAGTGGCCGATCATGATGATGACACCGGCGATGGCGGTCGCCTTGCGGGCGCCCCAGATCCGGTCACCCAGCCAGCCGCCCGGCAGGGCGAGCAGGTACACCATGGCGTTGTACACGGAGTAGATCGCGACCGCGGTCGCGTCCTTCATGCCAAGACCACCGTCGGCCACGTTCGTGGCCAGGTAGAGCACGAGCAGCGCGCGCATGCCGTAGAAGCTGTAACGCTCCCACATCTCGGTCATGAACAGATTGGCCAGGCCGCGGGGGTGGCCGAGGAAGGTCTTCTCGTCCGCCGAGGCGGACGATGCCTTCGTCAGGCTTGACGCCATGGTCGTTCCTTGCTGTCGGGACGCGCCCGCCTCTTGAGCGGGGACGCGCCCGGTGGGGGGTGGCCGGCACCGGTGAGCGAACCGTCCCCACCCACGCCAGAGGGCTCGCTCCCGGCGGTGGCTCCACCGGGAACGCGGGGGACTGCGACACACCGGGATCCACGCCCGGGAAGGCGTCCTTGCCTCCCGGGCCCGGCCCACAGGTCATTCACTGTCCATGGGACCGGTGTCACCGGCCCCGCACACAGAAAGAGACCCCTGGCCCCTTGCCGATGCTCACTGCTCGCGCGGCAGGCCAAAGGTCTCCGTGTAGTGCTACAGGCGTACTCGACACCATACGACAGGACACGGTCGGAAATGGAAGGACTTGTGTGACGGATCACAGGCTCTTCCGGAACCGGATGCCCCCATCCAAAGGTCGTACACCCCTGCCCCCTTCCTTTCTTGTGCTCCACCTCACGCCCCCGCCCCCTGCCGGACAGGTCCCCGCACCCAGGCGCGGCTCACGCGTACGGGCACGGGACGCGGCCTTCAGCGGGCGGGGCCGCGGGCCCGCGCGGGCCTGGGGATCGGGCCCCGGCGGCGCACACTCGCGGACTACCATCAGCCCCATGACGCGTGTACTGCTCGCCGAGGACGACGCATCCATCTCCGAACCCCTCGCCCGCGCCCTGCGTCGCGAGGGCTACGAGGTCGAGGTCCGTGAGGACGGCCCCGCCGCCTTGGAGGCCGGCCTCGCGGGCGGTGCCGGTGGTGGTGTCGATCTCGTGGTGCTCGATCTGGGCCTGCCCGGCATGGACGGCCTGGAGGTGGCGCGCCGACTGCGCGCGGAGGGGCACACGGTCCCGATCCTGGTGCTGACGGCCCGCGCCGACGAGGTCGACACGGTGGTGGGCCTGGACGCCGGGGCCGATGACTATGTGACGAAGCCGTTCCGGCTGGCGGAGCTGCTGGCCCGGGTCCGCGCCCTGCTGCGCCGTGGCGCGGCGGAGCCCGCGCCCGCCCCGTCCACCCATGGCGTCCGTATCGACGTGGAGTCGCACCGCGCGTGGATGGGGGACGAGGAGCTCCAGCTCACCGCGAAGGAGTTCGATCTGCTGCGGGTCCTGGTCCGGGACGCGGGCCGGGTGGTGACCCGGGACCAGTTGATGCGTGAGGTCTGGGACACCACATGGTGGTCCTCGACCAAGACGCTGGACATGCATATCTCCTGGCTGCGCAAGAAGCTGGGGGACGACGCGGCGAACCCGCGCTACATCGCGACCGTCCGGGGAGTCGGCTTCCGTTTCGAGAAGAGCTGAGGGCCCGGGGGCCGTGCGCCGACGACTGATCAATTCGACCCTCGCCGTCGTCCTCGTGGTCATCGCCGTCTTCGGTGTCTCCCTGGTCCTGGTGGAGACCCGCACCATCTCCAGCAGCGCCCATGAGTCGGTGCAGTCGGAGGCGCGCCGTCTGGTCGACAATGTGGCCACCCGGCTCGCGGGGGGCGAGCCGATCAGCGCCGAGACCCTGGATCTCCAGGGCGGCTCGGAGCGCTACGCCCTGATCAGGATCCGTGACCGCGGCCCGATCGAGCTGGGCCGGAACCCGGCGGGCACGGCGATCACGGACACGGAGAACGGCGGCCGGGACGGGGCGATCACCGTGACGGTGAAGGAGCCCTGGTCCACGGTGACCAAGGAGGTCGGGCGGAGTCTGCTGATCATCGGCGCGGTGGCGCTGCTCGCGGTGGTCTCGGCGGTCCTGCTGGCGCTGCGCCAGGCCAACCGGCTCTCTGCGCCGCTCACCGATCTCGCGGAGACCGCGGAACGGCTGGGTTCCGGCGATCCGCGTCCCCGCCACCGCCGCTATGGGGTGCCGGAGCTGGACCGGGTCGCGGATGTGCTGGACTCCAGCGCCGAGCGGATCGCGCGGATGCTGACCGCCGAGCGCAGGCTGGCCGCGGACGCCTCGCATCAGCTGCGTACACCGCTGACCGCGCTGTCGATGCGGCTGGAGGAGATCGCGGCGACGGATGATCCGGTGACCGCGAAGGAGGAGGCGACGGTCGCGCTGGCCCAGGTGGAGCGGCTGACGGATGTGGTCCAGCGGCTGCTGACCAACTCCCGGGATCCGCGTACGGGCTCCGCCATCGCCTTCGACCTGGACGAGGTCGTGAAGCAGCAGATGGAGGAGTGGCGTCCGGCGTACCGGTCCACGGGCCGCGCGCTGGTGCGCTCGGGGCGGCACGGGATGCGCGCGGTGGGCACGCCGGGCGCGGTGGCCCAGGTGCTGGCGGCGCTGATCGAGAACTCGCTGATGCATGGCGGGGGCACGGTGGCGATCCGTACCCGGGTGACCGGTAACCAGTCGGTGATCGAGGTGACCGACGAGGGGCCGGGGGTCCCGTCGGATCTCGGCGCGCGGATCTTCGAGCGCGCGATCAGCGGCCGTAACTCCACCGGTATCGGTCTGGCGGTGGCCCGTGATCTGGCCGAGGCGGACGGCGGACGGCTGGAGCTGCTTCAGCAGCATCCGCCGGTCTTCGCCCTGTTCCTGAGCCGGGTGGCCCGCGACCGCGACGACGAGCCGCCGACCGTACGGTGAGGGGCCGGGCACTCCCGGGGGCCGTGGGACCGGGCTGGCCCAGCGAGCGGGTCCGGGCCCACCGAGCCCATCGGGGCCCCAGTGCGGGGAACCTCCCGTACGTACCGAGGTCCTAGCGGGGCGTACCGGCCGCGTCGGGGGCGAGGTACGGATCCGGGCCCGGCGGTGTCGGGCGCCCGGTCGCCGGGAGCGACCGGAAGACCCAGGTCCGGTAGGACCAGAAGCGGAAGAGGGTCGCCACCCCGATGCCGAGGAACTTGAAGACGTTGCTCTGGAGCGAGCTGTCCCAGTCGAAGCCGTAGGTGGCCACGTACAGCACGCCGTTCTCGATCACCAGCCCGACCATGCTGAAGAGGAGGAAGAGCGAGAGTTCCCGGGTGCGGCCGTTCTTGTCGCGGTCGCGGTAGGTGAAGTAGCGGTAGCCCACGTAGTTGAAGAGGATGGCGACCGCGTTGGCGATGAGGGAGGCGCGGACGACCGGGATCTCGGTGGTGGCGCGGACCAGGTTGAAGACGGCGAGATTGACGACGACTCCGGCGCCCCCGACCGCCCCGAACTTGGCGACCTCGCGCAGGAGCTGATCAAACCGATCGCGTAGCGCCCCGCCTCGTTCACGCATAGTGAGAGTCCAGCCCCATCAGTCTCGGTGTCCCCAACCCCGTCATGCTAAGCCCCGCGCCCGTCACCCGCCCGGGGAGTTGGCAAGGCCGCTGACGAGGGCCGCACCAGCGTATGGCCGGAACCCGATCCTCCGCGCCGTCGTGCAGTCCCGGCCCCGCGCCCGGAGCGCCCCCGGTCCGCCGGATACCCTAGGAGGGTGACGTTCCCGGTAGTCGGTATGGTCGGCGGCGGTCAGCTCGCCCGTATGACCCACGAGGCGGGCATCCCCCTCGGCATCCGTTTCAAGCTCCTCAGCGACACCCCGCAGGACTCCGCGGCGCAGGTCGTCAGCGAGGTCGTCCTGGGCGACTATCGCGATCTGGACACCCTGCGCGCGTTCGCCCGCGGCTGCGATGTGATCACTTTCGATCACGAGCATGTCCCGGTCGAGCATCTGCGTGCACTGGAGGCGGACGGTATCCCCGTCCGGCCCGGTCCGGACGCGCTGGTCCACGCCCAGGACAAGGGGGTGATGCGGGCCAGGCTCACCGAGCTGGGCGCGCCCTGCCCCCGCCACCGGCTGGTGGCCGACCCCGCCGATGTGACGGCGTTCGCCGCCGAGGCCGGCGGCTTCCCCGTCGTCCTCAAGACCGTACGCGGCGGATACGACGGCAAGGGCGTGTGGGTGGTCCGCACCGAGGCGGAGGCCGCGGAGCCGTTCCGCGCGGGCGTCCCCGTCCTCGCCGAGGAGAAGGTCGACTTCGTCCGGGAGCTGGCGGCGAACATCGTGCGCTCCCCGCACGGGCAGGCCGTCGCCTACCCGGTGGTGGAGTCCCGGCAGAAGGACGGGGTCTGCGACACCGTCATCGCGCCCGCGCCCGAGCTGAGCGAGGAGCTGGCGGGCGAGGCCCAGCGGCTCGCGCTGCGGATCGCCGCCGAACTCGGTGTCACCGGCCATCTCGCGGTCGAGCTGTTCGAGACCGCCGACGGCCGGATCCTCGTCAACGAACTGGCGATGCGCCCGCACAACTCCGGGCACTGGACCCAGGACGGCGCGATCACCTCGCAGTTCGCCAACCATGTCCGCGCGGTACTGGACCTGCCGCTGGGCGATCCGCGCCCGCGCGCCCCGTGGACCGTGATGTGCAATGTGCTCGGCGGCGACTACCCGGACATGTACGGCGCGTATCTGCACTGCATGGCCCGCGATCCGCAGCTCAAGATCCATATGTATGGCAAGGACGTGAAGCCCGGCCGCAAGGTGGGCCATGTCAACACCTACGGCGACGACCTCGCGGACGTGCTGGAGCGCGCCCGCCACGCGGCCGACTACCTCAGAGGAACGATCACCGAATGAGCACGACCCCGCTTGTCGGCCTCGTGATGGGCTCCGACTCCGACTGGCCCGTGATGGAGGCCGCCGCGACGGCCCTCACCGAGTTCGAGATCCCCTTCGAGGTCGATGTGGTCTCCGCGCACCGGATGCCGCACGAGATGATCGCGTACGGGGAGCGGGCGGACGCCCGTGGCCTGAAGGTGATCATCGCGGGAGCGGGCGGAGCCGCCCATCTGCCCGGCATGCTCGCCTCCGTGACCCCGCTGCCGGTCATCGGCGTCCCCGTACCGCTGAAGTACCTCGACGGCATGGACTCCCTGCTCTCCATCGTCCAGATGCCCGCGGGCGTGCCCGTGGCCACGGTCTCCGTCGCCGGAGCCCGCAACGCCGGACTGCTCGCCGCGCGGATCATCGGCGCGTACGACGGTGAACTGCGCGAGCGGATGCGTGACTTCCAGGGGGAGCTGAACCACCAGGCCACGGAGAAGGGGCGACGACTGCGCGCCAAGGTCGAAGGTGCTTCTTCGGCCACCTCCGGGAAGTAACAGCCCATGGAAACCCCCACCCGCCACGCCTCCGCCCACCTCGACCGCGCCCGTGCGCTGCTCGCCGACCACCCCGTCGTCGACGGCCACAACGATCTGCCGTGGGCGCTGCGCGAGAAGGTCCGCTACGACCTGGACCAGCTCGACCTCGCCCGGGACCAGTCCACCGCGCTCCACACCGACCTGCCCCGGCTGCGTACGGGCGGGGTCGGCGCGCAGTTCTGGTCCGTCTACGTCCGCACCGGTCTGAGCGGGGACGGCGCCGTCAGCGCCACGCTGGAACAGATCGACGGCGTACGCCAGATGCTGGACCGCTACCCGGGCGAACTGGCGCCCGCGCTGAGTGCCGCCGACATGGAGGCGGCCCGGCGCGAGGGCCGGATCGCCTCGCTGATGGGCGCCGAGGGCGGCCACTCCATCAACAACTCGCTGGCCACACTGCGCGCCCTCTACACCCTGGGCGTGCGGTACATGACCCTCACCCACAACGACAACGTGGACTGGGCCGACTCGGCCACCGACGAGCCCCGCGCGGGCGGGCTGACCGCCTTCGGCCGTGAGGTCGTGCGCGAGATGAACCGGCTCGGCATGCTGGTCGACCTCTCCCATGTGGCCGCCACGACCATGCGGGACGCGATCGAGGTCTCCACCGCGCCGGTGATCTTCTCGCACTCCTCGGCGCGGGCCGTCTGCGACCACGTCCGCAATGTGCCGGACGACGTGCTGGCGCGGCTGCGGTCCAACGGCGGGGTCGCGATGGCCACCTTCGTACCGAAGTTCATCCTCCCGGCGGCCGTCGCCTGGACCCAGGCCGCCGACGCCAACCTCCGCGCCCATGGCCACCACCCGCTGGACATGACCCCGGAGGCGATGAAGCTCCACGCCGCCTTCGAGGAGGCCAACCCGCGCCCGATCGCCACCGCCGCCACGGTCGCCGACCACCTCGACCATATGCGCGAGGTCGCGGGCGTCGACCACATCGGCATCGGCGGCGACTTCGACGGCACGGCCTTCCTCCCGGCGGGCCTGGACGATGTCTCCGGCTACCCCAACCTGATCGCCGAACTCCTCCACCGCGGCTGGTCCACCCCCGACCTGGCCAAGCTGACCTGGCAGAACGCGGTCCGCGCCCTACGCGACGCGGAGGCGGTCGCGGTCGCGGAAGCGGCCCAGCGGGGCCCGTCCAACGCGACGATCGAGTCCCTGGACGACTGAGCCGCCTCGACGACCAGGGGGC
>NZ_JBHVHF010000332.1:0-7845 GCF_042800315.1 Streptomyces sp. NPDC057638 | reverse complement strand
CTCACGGTGCCCGGGAGACCCCCCGTGCCTCCCGGGCACCGTGATCGCGGCGGCGGCCCTCCGGCCCACCGGAGTTCCCCACGGCCACCGCCAGGTTCCGGTGCGGATCACACGGGCGGCGCCGTCCGACCACACCACTGGTGATCATCAGGCTCCCCCGGACGCGGTGTGCCCGCGCCGATCCGCCGGATCACCGCCGTCGGCCTCTCCCGCTGACGGACGGTCACCCCGGACTGCCGTATCACCGCACCACGGCCCCGCACCGGATGAACGGCGCCGACCGGCCCAAGAGGGGCCTGGCATACCCGACACGCACAGACACGTGTCCTCCTCGCCGTTCCATGGAGCGGGGCCGCTCGGCGCGGCTGAGCCCCAGCGTTCCTGGCGGCGGCGGGAAGATCCTTGTCCTGGCTGGCACAGCTCTTGTCACTCCCCGCACAGTGCCGCCGGGAAGACCCCGCGGGCGAGGGGCCGCCAGCGGCACCGGCGGCACCGCCCGCGGCGGCCCGCCGCCGTACCGCCCGCACGGACGCGCGGCAGGGGCCCGGCGGCCGGGACCACCGGGGGCGAAGCGCCCCCGTACCCGCTCACCACCACCCCTGTCCTGCGGGAACTCCCCTGAATCCACGACGAGTTGACGACGCCTCCCCCTCCCTCCCGGCAGTCGGCTGTCCTACAGTGAGAGCCGGTGAATTCGCGGCGGAACAGATCGGCGGGCAGGGCCGAGGCCCCCTGCCCGGGGAGGTCGGACCGGTGCTGGAGAAGGTGTTCGACAGTCAGGAACTGCCGACGGCCGAACGGGAAGACGCCTGGCACCACGTCACCGGTCACGCGCTGACCGTCGACCGCTCCGTCGACTTCCGCGCCACCCTCCAGGTGATCGACCTGGGCGCCGCCCAGGTGAGCGCCGTCACCTACTCACCGCTGAACTCCCTGCGGTCCGCGACATCCATCCGCCGGGACGACCCCGAGATCCTGTCCGTGGCCCTGACCGTACGGGGACACAAACTCCTCAACCAGAACGGGCGCCGAGCCCGCCTCGACGCGGGCGACCTGGTCGCCTACACCTCCGTGTGGCCCTACGAGGCCAGCACCGACGTCACCGGCGTCCAGGAGGGCACGGCCGCCTCCATCGTCGCCGAGGTCCCCCGGACCCTGCTGCCCCTGCCCGCCAACCAGATCGACCGGCTGCTGGCGACCCCGCTCCCCGGGCGGGACGGCATGGGCGCCCTGCTCTCCCACTTCCTCACCCACCTCGTCGCCGACACCAGCCCCTACCGTCCCGCCGACGGCCCCCGTCTGGGCGTGGTCCTCCTCGACCTGATCACCGCGCTCCTCGCCCACCACCTCGACGACCCCCCGATACCCTCCGAATCCCGCCAGCACGCCCTTTTCCTGCGCATACAGGCCTTCGTCCACCAGCACCTCGGCGACCCCCAGCTCACCCCCAGCACCATCGCCGCCGCCCACCACATCTCCATCCGCTACCTCTACAAGCTCTTCCACCAGCACGGGCTCGCCGTCGCGGAGTGGATCCGCACCCGCCGACTGGAACGCTGCCACCGCGAACTGGCCGACCCCCGGCTGCGGACCGTGCCCATCCACGCCATCGCGGCCCGCTGGGGCTTCACCGACAGCGCCAACTTCAGCCGCGCCTTCCGCGCGGCCTACGCCATCTCACCGAAGGAATTCCGCGCGCTGGCGCTCGCCGCCACCGTGCTCACCGCACCGAAGGCACTCCCGGCCCGCCCGGAGCACTGACGCGCCCCGGACCGGCACCGGGCACCCCCGCCACTGTCAGTGGCGGCTGAGAGGCTGCGCCCATGAACGGTGCGGACTCCCCGAACGGTACGGACGACGACAGCGCGAACACGGTGAACGCAGCGGACACGGCGGACAGCGCCGATGGCGCGGACGGGCAGGTGATGCGCGGCCGCGTCTACGGCCGCGACCACGACGACCCCGGCCCCCGGCGGGGACAGCGCTACGCCCAGCTGGTCGGCGGCCCGCTCGACGGACTCCTGCTCGACATCACCGGCTGGACCCCCGACGAGATCACCACCGGCGCCGCCCTGGAGACCGCACTCGGACGGTACGGACCCGGTGGACGGACGCTGTACGCACCACGCCCCGGCGACCCGCACCGGTTCGACTGGACCGGCGACAGCCGCTGACGTCCCGCCAGAAGAGTGCCCCTCGCGCCCCATGGCGCCTCCGTACACGGTCCTGCGGTAAGGTGATCACATCGCTCGCGCCGGTGGGAACACCGGAAGCGGCGCACGCGTTGGTGGTCCAAGGAAAGACACCCCACTTCCCGTGGGGGGATGCAGGTGCAAGGCCTGCCCAGCGCTCCACCGTGAAGGCCCCGGAATCCGCCCAGGAGACCGGGGCCTTCGCCGTACACCCCCGTGCGCAGCCGCCCCGGCGGCGATCGGGTGGAGCGGGACCCACCGACCGGTGTGGGAACGCGAGCGGCGCCGCCCCTCGGGCACCATCACATGGTCGATGGGCGAACCCGACCCCGCGAGGGAGGCCGGACATGCGGATGCTGCTCGTGGTGAGCGCGGTCAACAGCCTCACCCAGAGGGCCTACGCCGAACTCCGCGACCGCGGCCACACCCTGGCCGTTCATATCCTCTCCGGCTCCGGCTCCGGCTCCGGCTCCTCCGGCTCCTCCGGGTCCGCGTCCGACGCCCTGCGCGACGCCGTCCGGCGACAGCGCCCGGACCTCATCATCGCGCCCATGCTCACCACCGCGATCCCGCGCGACGTGTGGTCCGCCCACACCTGCCTGATCGTCCACCCCGGCCCCCCGGGCGACCGGGGCCCCTCCTCCCTGGACTGGGCCATCCACGAGGACGCCACCGCCTGGGGCGTGACCGTGCTCCAGGCCAACGACGTCATGGACGGCGGCGACATCTGGGCCACCGCCCCCTGCCCCCTGCCCCGCACCGGCAAGAGCGACCTCTACCGCAACGAGATCACCGACGCCGCCATCACCGCCCTCACCACCGCCGTCGACCGCTTCTCCTCCGGCCGCCACACCCCCCGCCCCCAGCACGGACCCACCTGGCGCACCGCCGACCACACCCGCCCCCGCCGCACCCAGGACCACCGCCGCATCGACTGGAACCACGACACGAGCGAACACATCCTGCGCCAGCTGCGCGCGGCCGACTCCCGGCCGGGCGTCCTGGACGACCTCCTGGGCCAGGGGTGGTTCCTGCACGGTGGCCACCCCGAGGACGAACTGCGCGGCACCCCCGGCCAGCTGCTGGCCACCCGCGCCGGGGCCCTGTGCCGGGCGACCGTGGACGGCGCCGTGTGGATCGAGCGGCTGCGCCCCCGCCGCCGCCCCGGCGGCCCGCCCACCTACCCCCTGCCCGCGACCCTGGCCCTGGGCGACGCCCTGCCCGCGCTGCCCGACAGCCCGCCACCCCTGGAGCCGCGCCCCGGACGGCGCACCTTCACCGACATCGTCTACCGCGAGGACGGACCCGTCGGCCAGCTGCGCTTCTCCTTCCCCGGCGGCGCGATGAGCACCGGGCAGTGCCTGAGGCTGCGGGCGGCCTACCGCCACGCCCTCACCCGGCCCACCTCGGTCCTCGTCCTGGGCCCCCGGCGGGACGTCTTCTCCCACGGCATCCACCTCAACGTCATCGAGGCCGCGCCCGACCCGGCCCAGGAGTCCTGGGCCAACCTCAACGCCCTCAACGACCTCGTGGCCGACGTCCTCACCACCACCGACCGCCTGGTCGTGGCCGCCGTGCCCGGCAACGCGGCGGCCGGAGGCGTGATGCTCGCGGCCGCCGCCGACGAGGTCTGGTGCCGCCACGGCGCGGTGCTCAACCCCCACTACCGGCTGATGGGCCTGTACGGCTCCGAGTACTGGACCTACACCCTGCCCCGCCGCGTCGGCGCCGCCACCGCCCGCCATCTGACCCGGCGGGCCCTGCCGATGACGGCCACCGCCGCCCGGGACATCGGACTGGCCGACCAGGTCATCGACGCCTCTCCCGGCGCGTTCGCCGCCCGGGTCGGCCACCTGGCGCACACCCTCGCCCGCGGCCCCGGACTCGACGAGCGCATCGCCCGCAAGAAAGCCGCACACGAGCACAGCGAATCGGTCAAACCCCTGCACGCCTACCGCGCGGAGGAACTCGCCGTGATGCGCCGGATCTTCTTCGACCCCCAGGCGCCCTACCACCGCCTGCGGTCGGCCTTCGTCCACAAGGAACCCGCCGTACCACCCGGACCGGCACTCCTGCCCCCGCCCTGACCCCGCCACGGCCCCACCCTCCGTGGTGTCACGGCGAGCCGCTCCCGGGGTATAGTGATCTTGTTGCTCGCGCCGGTGGGAACACCGGAAAGCGGCGCACGCGTTGGTGGTCCAAGGAAAGACACCCCACTTCCCGTGGGGGGATGCAGGTGCAAGGCCTGCCCAGCGCTCCACCGCGAAGGCCCCGGAATCCGCCCAGGAGACCGGGGCCTTCGCCATGGGGGCGGGAACCTCAGAAGCGGCCCCGCCGCACCACCCGGCCCGCCCCGCAGACAAGGCGCCCGCTCCCGCGAGCGCGGGTACACCGGACCCCTGACGGCATGCCGGCCCAAGGCCCCATCACCCCGGGACGGGCTGGTCAGAGCCCAGACGGCATGGCACGATGCGCTGGTCCGGGCGGTCGGCCCGGCTCCGAGGGGAGCATGTGTGACAGGGCAGGTACCAGAGGGTTCCCCGGCGGCGGACCCCGCACCGGCTTCCGGGAGCACCACCAGGGGCGAACGGCTGCTCCGGCTCGGCACCCTGCCCGTCGCGGCCACCGTACTCACCGCCGTCATCGCCGCGTACATGGCCCTGGTGGCGTTCGGGAACATCACCGACTTCGGCACCAACCGGGAGTTCGTCCGCCATGTCCTGGCCATGGACACCACCTTCCGGGACGAGGACGTGATGTGGCGGGCCATCGAGTCCCGCACCCTCGCCGACACCGCCTACGTCGCGATCATCGTCTGGGAGACGCTCACCGCCCTGCTGCTGATCGCGGCGGCCGGACTGTGGGCGACCGGGCTGCGCCGCGGTGAGCTGCGCCGGGCCCGCCAGGCGACCACGCTGGGCCTGCTGATGGTGCTGCTGCTCTTCGGCGGCGGCTTCATCGTCATCGGCGGAGAGTGGTTCCAGATGTGGCAGTCCGCGGACTGGAACGGCCTCGAACCCGCGGGCCGCAATGTGATGCTGGCCGCGTTCGCGCTGGTCGTGATCCATCTTCCCGGCGCCCGGGGGGACGCCGCGGCACCCCGGTAGTCCCATCAGCCGCCGCCCGCGCCCGGACCCGGTTCCGGCCGTGAGCGGCGGCCTCACCCCCGGCCCGTTGTTCCGCCCTGAAGCCGCCCCCGCGCGCATTCTCCGGGGAATCCGGCAGAACCCCGCGCCCGCCGCCCACGTCTGACAGGGCGCCAGGGGCCGCGGCGGCCGGACAGACGGGAACGGGAGGCGCGGCGATGCGCCGCACGGACAGGCCCCGAGGCCGCGGGCCCGCCCCCCTTTCCCCCGCGACCGCCCCGGCGACCCCCGGCACTGAGACCCCTTGTCAGACTCCTTGGAGACACCATGCGACGACGCACCTTCCTCACCAGCGCCACACTGGGCGCGGCGTTCACCGCCGTACCGCTGGCCACGCTGACCTCGTCCCCGGCGTGGGCGGCCGAGACCCGGGTCAGCACCCTGCGTGACCTCCAGACCGCCATCGACGGCGCGGCACCCGGAGACCGGATCGTCGTGGCCGACGGCGCCTACGCCGTCCCCCAGGGCGGTGCGATCCGCGTCACCGGCAAACACGGCGCCGACGGCGCGCCGATCACCATCGTCGCGGCGTCCCGGGGCGGCGCGGTGCTCACCGGCGAGCACGGCTTCGTCTTCAGCGACTCCAGCCACATCGTGGTCAGCGGCTTCGCCTTCCGGCAGCGCGCCACCCTGGAGATCCCGGCGAACTGCCCCCATATCCGGCTGACCCGCAACGACTTCGGATTCGCCGATGTCAGCGGGGTCCACTGGCTGGTCATCCGGGGCAACCACGCCAAGATCGACCGCAACCACTTCCACGACAAGGCGACCGCGGGTGTCTTCCTCGCCGTCGACGGCCCCGGCACCACCGCCATCGCCTTCAAGACCCATATCCTGCGCAACCACTTCTCCGACCACACCTTCCCCGGCAGCAACGGCGGCGAGGCGGTCCGGATCGGCGTCAGCAGCCGGGCGCTGTCCACCGCCGACGCCACCGTCGAGTACAACCTGTTCGAGCGCTGCGACGGCGACCCCGAGGCCATCTCGGTGAAGTCCTCGGGCAACACGATCCAGTACAACACCCTCCGCACCAGCCACGGCGGCATCGTGCTGCGCCACGGCAACAACTCCAAGGTCGTGGGCAACTACCTCCTCGGCGGCACCGAGGGGCTGCGGATCTACGGCAACGACCATGTGCTCGTCAACAACTACTGCGGCGCGCTGACCGGACGCCCCCTGGTGATCGGCAGCGGCACCCTCCGCGACCACCTCGACGGGGAGAGCGCCGGCGCGCGCACGGGCAACGACGCCTGCGACCGCGCGCTCATCGCCCACAACACCCTCGCCTACAACGCCCGCGGCATCTCGGGCGAGTCCCGCACCCACGAGCCCCGCGATGTCACCGTCGCCGACAATCTGCTCGTCGGCGACCAGGGCAGTCTCGTCTCGCTCCAGCAGGCCCCCGGCTTCGTCTGGCAGGGCAACATCCTGTGGGGCGCCGCCTCCAACGGCACCATCCCCTCCGTCGGCTTCACCCGCACCGACCCGAAGCTGGTCCAGGGCACGGACACGGTCTTCCGGCTGTCGTCGACCAGCCCGGCGATCGGCGCGGCGACCCTGACCACCCTGACCCTCGCCGACGACATCGACGGCCACACCCGGGGCACCACCCGTGACGTGGGCGCGGACGAGTACGCCACCACCGCCCCCCTCCGCCGCCCCCTCACCACGGCGGACGTGGGCCCGAACGCCGCGTAGGACCACACCGCGAGAAACCGTCCGTACGGCCCGTACGGCTTTTACGGACGGGTCTGGTCAGCGGGCGGTCGCGGACACCAGCAGGCCGACCTGCTCGGCACCCGCGCCCGCCCGCTGGGACGGCGTCCCGCTCCCGGACCCGGGCGGGACGAGAGCGACGATCCGCAGCTCGCGCCCGTCGGCGTCCGCGGCCGCCTCCGTCACGGTGGGCAGGCTGCGGCTGAGCATCTGGATACGGCCGACGGTGAAGACGGTGGTGGTGCCGTCGGCATGGGTGAGCGTCGCCTTGTCACCGACGACGACACGGGTCAGCGGATACAGCGGGCCGGGGCTCTCCTTCGTCCCGGCCCGGCCGCTGAGGACAGCCGCGCCCCGCGCCCCGGGGACGGCGCTGGTGGTCAGCCACCCCACCCGGTCCTCACCGGGGGCGGTGACCGCCCGGTCCACCGCGGCGGTCAGGGCCACGATCCGCGCCTCCCGCCCCTCATGGCCGCCGCTCTGGTGCCAGCGGAGCGTACGCGGCGCCTTCGTACCGCCGGGCCGGTCGTCCCCGGCGCCGGGCAGCGCGCCGCAGCCGGTCAGGGGCACCGACACGGCGAGCAGCAGCGCCGCCGCCCCCAGCCGGTACGGCATGGACCACCGTGGTGAACGGGACATCGGCCTCTCCCAGCCTCCTCGGACCGCCCCGGGCGGACGGGCCCGGCAGAGCCTAGGACCGCCCACCACCGCCGCCCGGCCCGACGCCCCGGCGACGGCCGGGGGATCGCCCGCATGCCGCACACGCCAGCGGGTCGTGCCCGGCACCTCGC
>NZ_JBHVHF010000331.1:0-7849 GCF_042800315.1 Streptomyces sp. NPDC057638 | reverse complement strand
GCCGGGCGCCCTCCGTGTGTCCGCCCCCGTGTGCGCGTTGTGGAAATCCGGTGAATTCTCTTCGCGGATAGCTTCGGGTATCCGCATTCAGGGGCGCAATTCAGGTGACCGCGCATTCATGGCCAAAAAGCGGTGCGGGGCAGGGCTCTTCGGTGATCGCCAGGGAAAGGAATGCCGCCGCTGTGGTTTCCCCTCGCTTTCCGGGGGGCGTGCCACCGGTCCCGTCCGCCCGGCGCGCGGGACCCGTCCGCCGTCCGTGTACCGCACGGATTCCGCGTCCGTACGCCCGCGTGAGCCGCCCGCCGCCGGTGCTTCCGAGGCGGAGCGCCATATCGCGGTCGCTTTGTCGATAAAGTTTTCCCCTTTTCGGATGCGATATCCTCCGCGCGGTTACGGTTCCATCGCTGTGTATCTGGCAAGCTCCCTTAAAAGGGGCAATGCGGTCTCAATGTTCTTGACGCGTCCGGGGAAAATCGCAAGGCTGGCACGCGGCATGCGTATGACCGGGGTGGGACTTGAGCGAGGGAGGGATTCACCTCCCCACGGCCGCCACCCCGGGCGCTGCTCCATCAACGATCAGCTACTGGGGGTAGCACTTCATGACGAAGAGGACGCGTATCCGCGTCGCGCGGATCGTCGCCGGTACGGTGATCGCCGCCGGCGCGTCGCTGACGGCCGCGGGCGCCGCCTCGGCGGCCGGACTGGGGATCGGTGTCGGGTCGCTCTCCGGTGACGCGGGGATCGGCGTCGACAAGGACGATCCGGACCCGAGTGACCCGCCGACCACCATCCCGACGGACCCCGGTCCGACCCAGCCGACGGATCCCGGTCCGACCCAGCCCACGGACCCCGGCCCCACTCAGCCGACGGATCCGGGTCCGACCCAGCCCACGGACCCCGGTCCGACCCAGCCGACCGACCCCGGCCCCACTCAGCCGACCGATCCGGGCCCGACGGACCCCGGCCCCACCGACCCGGGCCCGACCCCCTCGGGACCGGGCAAGCCGACCAGCCCGGGCAAGCCGACCGGTTCCGGCGAGCCCAGCCCCAAGCCCACCCAGAGCGACAGCACCGGCCGGGGGAACGCTTCCTCCGGCGGCGGCGATGTCGGCACCTGCACCGTGGAACTGGACGGCGCCCCGTGCGCCGACAACTTCAGGGTGAACAACGCCGGGTCGCAGCCGGTGCAGCAGGGCCAGGCCAAGGAGGAGCTGGCCGAGACCGGTGCCATGGAGACCACCTTCCTCGTGGTCGGCGCCGCGACCATGATCGCCGGCGGTGTCGGGTTCCGGCTGCTGCCGCGTCTGGTCGGGGGCTCCCGCACCGCCTGAGCGCCCGCTCCGCGAGGGTGTCACTCCGTGTGACGTGAAGGCGCCACGCGCCCTGAGTGATCGGGGCCGACGGCGCGCCCTGGGCGCGTACAACGAGAAGGGCCCGGGTGACCGGGCCCTTCTCACGTTCTGTCCACCGCTGGGGGCGGTTCCGCGCGCCTTGGCCGCGGTGTGCCGTGGCAGCGGTCTCTGCCGTCTCTGCCGTCTACGCGGTCCTCGCCGCGAGCAGCGCCAGCGCCGCCAGCAGCAGGATCAGCAGGATCGCCAGGGCGGCGGGGGAGAGTGCGGGAAGTCCCGACCAGCCCGTCTGCTGCTGGAGCCGCTCACGGCTGGCGCGGCAGACCGGACAGCGGCCCTCACTGACCGGGGCCGCGCAGTTGGCGCACACCAGGCGGTCATAGGTCATACGCTCTCCTCCTCCCGCGCTTCGGAGCCGCGAACGCGGACCGTTACCACAGTGCTGTAGTTCTCTCCTGGGAACGCTCGGGGAAACGCCGCTGTTCCCCTCCCACTGTGCCAGCTCCCGCGCGGTCCGGCGCGCGCCCGCCCGTGCGCCCCCTCGCGGCACCCTCACGGCGGCGGAACCCCGGCCGGACACCGGAACCCCGGCTGGGGGAGCCGGACCATCCCTCGCCTGGACGCCCCACCCGGGAACCCGGGCCCTTCCGTGCCCGGGGCCCCGCCGTGAACCCGGTGGCATTCCTCCCCGTACCCCAGGGCCGCTCGGCCCCGTCCCCAGGACCGTTCTCCCCGTACCCCAGGGCCGCGTGAGCGGGGCTCAAGGGATCCATGGCCGCGGGGACCGCGCCCCGAGGTGGCGCGGAGCGGGCCGGAAGGCCCCGGACCGCACCCGCGGGTGGCACAAAGCGTGCAAGCGGGACCGCTGACTGCGTCGGGGAGGCGGGTTCGCGTAGTGTCACGCACACCTCTACTCCCGGCCGACCGCGTGGTGTACCCGTGATCCGATTCGACAACGTCTCCAAGAGCTATCCGAAACAGAACCGACCTGCCCTGCGCGATGTCTCCCTGGAGATCGAGAAGGGCGAGTTCGTCTTCCTCGTCGGCTCCTCCGGCTCGGGCAAGTCGACCTTCCTGCGGCTGATCCTCCGTGAGGAGCGGGCCAGCCAGGGGTTGGTCCATGTCCTCGGCAAGGACCTGGCGCGGCTGTCCAACTGGAAGGTGCCGCATATGCGGCGCCAGCTCGGTACGGTCTTCCAGGACTTCCGGCTGCTGCCGAACAAGACCGTCGCCGAGAACGTCGCCTTCGCCCAGGAGGTCATCGGCAAGCCGCGCGGTGAGATCCGCAAGGCCGTGCCGCAGGTGCTCGACCTGGTCGGTCTCGGCGGCAAGGAGGACCGGATGCCGGGTGAGCTGTCCGGTGGTGAGCAGCAGCGGGTCGCCATCGCCCGCGCCTTCGTCAACCGGCCCATGCTGCTGATCGCGGACGAGCCCACCGGCAACCTGGACCCCCAGACCTCGGTCGGCATCATGAAGCTGCTGGACCGGATCAACCGGACCGGAACCACCGTGGTGATGGCCACCCACGATCAGAACATCGTCGACCAGATGCGCAAGCGCGTCATCGAGCTGGAGGGCGGCCGCATCGTGCGTGACCAGGCGCGCGGCGTCTACGGCTACCAGCACTGAGCGAGACCGAGAAAGGCTGAACGCACGCGATGCGCGCCCAGTTCGTACTGTCGGAGATCAGTGTCGGTCTCCGCCGCAATCTGACGATGACCTTCGCCGTCATCGTCTCCGTGGCCCTCTCGCTCGCCCTCTTCGGTGGCGCGCTGCTGATGAGCCAGCAGGTCAACACCATGAAGGACTACTGGTACGACAAGGTCAACGTCACCATCTACCTCTGCAACAAGAACGACGCCACCACCTCGCCGCAGTGCGCCAAGGGGGCCGTCACCGAGGAGCAGAAGCACCAGATCGAGACCGATCTGAAGAAGATGGACATCGTCGAGGCCGTCCACCGGGAGAGCGCCGAGCAGGCGTACAAGCTCTACAAGAAGGAGTACGCCAACTCCCCGATCGTCTCCGTCATCACCCCGGACCAGATGCAGGAGTCGTTCCGGATCAAGCTGAAGGACCCCGAGAAGTACGAGGTGATCACCACGGCGTTCGCCGGGCGGGCCGGGGTCCAGTCGATCCAGGACCAGCGCAACATCCTGGAGAACCTCTTCTCGCTGATGAACGGCATGCGGGTGGCGGCGATCTGTGTGATGGCCCTGATGCTGGTGATCGCGCTGATGCTGATCGTGAACACGGTCCGCGTCTCGGCCTTCAGCAGACGCCGGGAGACCGGCATCATGCGACTGGTCGGCGCCTCCAGCTTCTACATCCAGATGCCGTTCATCATGGAGGCGGCCTTCGCCGGGCTCCTCGGCGGCGCGGTCGCCTGCGGCTTCCTGCTGCTGGGCCGCTACTTCCTGATCGACAACGGCATCGCGCTCGCGGAGAAGATGCAACTGGTCGAGTTCATCGGCTGGGACGCGGTCCTCACCAAGCTGCCGCTGGTGCTCGCCATCGGGCTCTTGATGCCCGCCATGGCGGCCTTCATCGCGCTGCGCAAATACCTCAAGGTGTGACAAGTCTCCAGGGCGTCGTACGGTCAACGGCCGTACGGCGCCCTTCGCTTCGCCTAGACTCGGCGCCATGCCGGGCCCTGGCCGTGCCTCTCGTGACCCTCGGCCCCGCAGCGTCCGCCGCGGGGCGTCCCTGACATTGGTCTTCTTCCTGGTCCTCGCCACGGCCGCCGCCACCAACGCGCTGCCGCGTGAGGAGGAGACCGGAACCGGCCCCCGGGCCGCCGCCGGAAAGGCCCCCGTCACCGTCGACGCGGACGCGGTGGCGCGGGCCGCCGCCGAGGCCGCGGCCGAGGGCCACTCCGGTACGGAGGCGGCGCAGGCGGTGGTCAGCCGTGGCGGCGACCGCTGGGGCGCGGTCTACGACCGCCAGGAGTACGAGAACCTCCAGCGGGACCTCGACGGCGAGTACACCGGGGTCGGGCTCTGGGCCCGGCGCGCGGACGACGGCCGGGTCGAGGTGGCCCGGGTGCGGCCCGGCGGACCCGCCGCGCGGGCGGGGGTGCGGGCCGGGGACCGGCTCCGCGCCGTCGACGGCCATCCGGTCGACGGGCGTCCCGTCACCGAGGTCGTGGCGCTGCTGCGCGGTGGCGAGCGCACCCGGGTGGCCGTGGGCCTGGAGCGCGCGGGCCGGTCCTGGACCCGCACCCTGACCCGTACGACGCTCTCCACCGAGTCCGTCACCGTCCGCCGTCTCGGCGGCGACACGGTCATGATCAAGGTGGCGGCCTTCACCCGGGGCTCGGGCGACCGGGTGCGGCGGGCGGTGCGGGAGGCGCCCGACGGCGCCGGGGTCCTGCTCGACCTGCGGGGGAACGCCGGGGGACTGGTCACGGAGGCCGTCGCCGCCGCCTCCGCCTTCCTCGACGGCGGCCTGGTCGCCACGTACGAGATGAGGGGCGAGGAGCGGGCCCTGTACGCCGAGCGCGGCGGGGACACCCGGCGGCCGGTGGTCGCCCTGGTCGACGGCGGCACGATGTCCGCCGCCGAACTGGTGACCGGGGCGCTGCAGGACCGCGGCCGGGCGGTCACGGTCGGTTCGCGCACCTTCGGCAAGGGCTCGGTGCAGATGCCGAGCGCGCTGCCGGACGGCTCGGTCGCCGAGCTGACCGTGGGCCACTACCGCACCCCGGCCGGACGCGATCTCGACGGCGAGGGGATCACCCCCGACCTGCCCGCCGCGGACGGCGCCGAGCGGCGGGCCCGTACGGTATTGGGTGGCCTCGGGGCGGGGTCGTAGTGCGAAAATGACCGCACTATGGCGAAGGAAAAGAACCAAGGGCGCAAGATGATCGCGCAGAACAAGAAGGCGCGGCACGACTACCACATCCTCGACACCTACGAGTGCGGCCTCGTACTCACCGGTACCGAGGTCAAGTCGCTGCGCCAAGGGCGGGCCTCCCTGGCGGACGGGTTCGTCCAGATCGACGGCCACGAGGCGTGGCTGCACCACGTCCACATCCCGGAGTACGCCCAGGGCACCTGGACCAACCACTCCGCCCGGCGTAAGCGGAAGATGCTGATGCACCGGGCCGAGATCGACAAGCTGGAGTCGAAGTCGCAGGAGACGGGTCACACGATCGTGCCCCTCGCGCTGTACTTCAAGGACGGCCGGGCGAAGGTCGAGATCGCGCTGGCGAAGGGCAAGAAGGAGTACGACAAGCGGCAGACGCTCCGGGAGCGCCAGGACCGCCGTGAGGCGGACCGGGCCATGTCGGCGGTCCGCCGCCGTCAGCGGTCCTGACCCGCCCGCGCCCGCCGCTGCCCGGCGGGGCGGCAAATGGGCTGGCCCGTGCCCGCCCCGGTCACGTACGATGGCGTTGTCCCTGACACAGGGGCGGGTTTTGATAACTCAACATGGGGATGATCGGTTTCGACAGCGGATGTCGAAGCAGGTGAAGCGAGCCGAGGAAGCGGCAATGATCTCGTAAACCATATGTCGCAACCAATAATCGCCAATACCAAGAGCGATAACTCCAGCTACGCCCTCGCTGCCTGATAAGTAGCGAAGCCTAGCTCTCAAAGGAGCGTCAGCCCGGGGGTGTTCCCGACCCGGATCCTGGCGTCATTCAGGGGACTAAACCGCTAGACCCGGTCACGGGGTGTAGCGGGAAAACTCACAGTGACTGAGCCCGTCGGAGACTTGTCCGCGTGATCTCCGGGGCTGAGAAACTCATAGCGGACTGCGCTCGGAGAAGCCCTGATTCCGCACCGTTGGACGCGGGTTCGATTCCCGCCATCTCCACCATCTCCATCAGACGACAGGCGAGGTGTCCCTTTCCGGACTCCTCGCCTTCGTCATGTCTGATCACAGGCCCCTCGCCGTTCGGCGGGGGGCCTCTGTGCTGTCCGGGCGCGAGGTGTGAAGTACGGCACAGAAGGCGCAGCGGGGGCGCACGGGAGTGAAGGGGGTGGCGCGGGCAACCAGGGAGACGGCACAGGTGCTCCTTGGAGATAGCCGGTGTCCGCGTCTCGCGCCGCCGGTCCACCCATGGAACGGGAGAACTCTCGATGGTCTCAGGCACGGTGGGCAAGGGAACAGCGCTGGGCGTCGCACTCCTCTCGCTGCTGACGGCCCCCGCCTACGCGGCGGACACCTCCTCGGCCACCACGGCCGAGGGCACCAAGCGCCCCTCGGCCACGGCGGCCGCCGCACCCGACACGGCCGCGCTCCGCGAGGTCCTGCGTACCGCCGTCTCCCAGGGCGCGCCCGGGGCGATGGCGCGGATCGACGACAACGGCACGGTGCACACCGCCGCCGAGGGCCTCGCCAACACGGCCACCAACCGCAAGATCAGCTCCACCCACCAGTTCCGCATCGGGAGCGTCACCAAGAGCTTCAGCGCGGCGGTGCTGCTCCAGCTCGTGGACGAGGGCAAGCTCGACCTCGATCGCCCGGTCACCGCCTACCTCCCCGGGCTCCTGCCCGACCAGCGGATCACCGTCCGCCATGTGCTCAGCCACCGCAGCGGGCTCTACGACTACACCAACGATATGTTCGCGAACACCGTCCCGGGCTTCGAGGCCGTACGGAACAAGGTGTTCGCCCCCGAGGAGCTGGTGCGGCTCTCGCTCGCCAAGCCGCTCACCGTCACCCCGGGCACCAGCTACTCCTACTCCAACACCAACTTCGTCATCGCCGGGATGCTGATCGAGAAGATCACCGCGTCCACGCTGAGCGCCGAGTACGGCAAGCGGATCATCACCCCGCTGAGGCTCACCGGCACCTCCTACGTCCACCCCCAGACCGGCTTCCCCGGCACCCACACCCGGGGCTATCTGCGGCCCGACCAGGCCGGGGCGCCGCTGGTGGACTCCACCAGCCAGACGCTGTCCTGGGCCCAGGCCGCGGGCGCGATCATCTCCACGCCCAAGGACGTCAACACCTTCTACAACGCGCTGCTGCGCGGCAGGCTCACCTCGGCCGCGCGGCTCACCGAGATGAAGCAGTGGATCCCGGTCAACGCGACCCAGGGGTACGGTCTGGGGCTGCGCCGCCGCGACCTGGCCTGCGGGGTCTCGGTCATCGGGCATGTCGGGACGGTCCAGGGCTACTACACCTTCGCCTTCTCCTCGGCGGACGGGCTGCGCCGGGTCACCGCCGTCGCCAACACCTCCAACCACGGCACGGTCCTCACCACCCTGGCCCGCACCCTCGACGCCACCTTCTGCGGCACCGCCGCCAGCGCCCGGCGCGGCGCCGTGCCGGTGACGCCGGAGCGCGAGGAGATCGCGCCGGACGTGGTCCGGGACTGAGGTGACGCGGCGGACGCCGGGCCGCTGACGGACCGGGCGGCTCCGGTGGACGGCGGACGTCTGTCCCGGGCGTCCACCGGACCCGACCGCGCCGACGGCCGGGGCCCGTGCGGTAGACGGGGTTCCGGCCGTCCGCGCGGGCGGGCACTCTGGAGGGGAGGACCCCTGAAC
>NZ_JBHVHF010000330.1:0-7864 GCF_042800315.1 Streptomyces sp. NPDC057638 | reverse complement strand
GCGTTACACCCATGTCCCCCGTTACGGCGGCCCCTCGGAGAAGCTCCATGAGCAGCGCCCCCCAAGCACCCCACCACCCCGGCGCGACCGGCGGCCGAGCCGGGCCGGACGCGCGCGCGCTCGCCGTCCGGATCCTGCGGGAGTGGACCGAATCCCGGGAGCGGGCCGCCGCACTCCCGGACGGCCCGCCGTCCGAGGACGCGGCGGCCCCCCCGGATCCCGGGAGAGCCGCCTCCGGTACTCGGGGTTCCGTATCCGGCCCTGACCGCGCCGTGGCTTCCGATCCCGCCAGGGGCTCCGATCCCGCCGCGGACTCCGACTCCGATATCGCCGACGCCGGGGTGCCCGCGCTCGCGGCGCTCCTGACCTCGGGGGACCATGCCGACGAGGAGACGGTCACGGTCGCCGGACGCGCCGTCGTCTCCTGGGCCAGGACCGCCGGACGCGGCTCCGGCCACCGGGGCCTCTTCAGCGGCGGTCTTGCCGGAACCCTCGCCGGACTCCGCTTCGGTGCCCGGCTGCACCCCGCGCTCGACGGTGTCGCCGACCGGCTCCACCACCATCTCGCCACACCGCCCGCCGCGCCCCCCTGGCGGCGCTCACAGGTGGCCATCACCGACTACGACCTCATCGTCGGCCCGGCCGGTACCCTGCACGCCCTGCTGCTCGGCCCCTCCCACGCGGCCCTTCCCACCGCGCACGCCGAACACCTCGCCTTCCTCTGCGACGACGCCGACCTGTGGCGGCTGCGCACCGGGGGGTACGAGGACCATCCCCAGCTCGGCTGGCTCCAGGGGCGGGTCAACACCGGTATGGGCCATGGCGTGGCGGGGCTGCTGACCGCCCTCACCGCGACCGTCCGGCGGACCGGGCCGACCCCGGCGCTCACCGGAGCGATGCGCCACGCCACCCAGTGGCTCGTACGGCAGTCCTTCGACGACGCCCGGGGCATCCGCAGCTGGGACGGCGCGGGGCTCGACGTGTCGCCCACCCCGGGCGCCCGTCCCCGCCAGGCGTGGTGCTACGGCGCGGCGGGGGTCGCCTGGGCACTGTGGGACGCGGCGGACGCGCTCGGCGACACCACGACCGCCGCGTGGGCCACGGCGGCCTTCACCACCCTGTGCGAACGCTACGACGAGACCTTCCACCTCTACGGTGACGACCCCGCCGACCGGCTCGGCTGCTGCCACGGCGCCGCCGGTGTGCTCGCCGTCGCGGACGCCTTCCACCGCCATGCCGGCCTCCCCCAGGCGACCGCGCTGCGTGCCCGGCTGACCAGCCATCTGACCGAGCGGCTCGACGAGGTCGCCACGCTCGCGCCCCGCCGTACGGGTCTGCTCGGTGGGGCCACCGGCATGCTGTGCGCGCTCCTGACCGCGACGGTGACGGCCGATCACGCCGACGGCGACCCGGCCCCGGCCCCGGGCGCCTGGCGGGGCTGGCTGCGGTGTCTGGGACTGCGTTAGGTCGTGGTCAGGTCTCGCACCGGGCGGAGAAACCGGGCCGTCCGACGGATCCGGCCCGCGCCCTGACACACCGAGGGCCGGGGGCGGTCATCGCCCCCGGCCCTGTGGCTGGGTCTCGTTCAGGTCGTGCGCGTCAGGTCCCGTCCTGGGGTCACTGACGGGTCACGCTCCCGTACTCAGGCCCCGGGCGCGTCACGCCGCGTCCGGGTCACTGGACGCTGCCGCTCCAGCGCTTCACCGGAGCCTGGACGTCGGTGCCCGTGCTGGTGAAGTGGAACAGGCTGTCGGACTGGCGGCCGTCGGCCGTCTTGCCGTTGTCGTAGAAGACGCCGAGGTCGTGCTTGCCGTCGCCGTTGTAGTCACCGGAGGACAGCTGGCTGGCGTTCCAGTTGAAGGAGCCGGTGCTGGTCCAGAGCTGGCGCGGGGCGCCGAAGCCGGTGCCGGTGAAGGAGAAGGTCCAGACGCTGGAGGCCCAGCCGCCGTTGGCGTTCTGCCCCAGGTTGTACAGGACGCCGACGTCGTGCTTGCCGTCGCCGTTGAAGTCACCGGCCGTCACCTTGACGGCGTCGGCGTTGTAGGAGCCGGAGCTGGTCCAGTCGTTGGCGGGGCCGGTGAAGGCGGTGCCGGTGCTGGTGAAGGTGTACAGCGCGGAGACGTGCTTGCCGTCGGCCGACTTCCCGGCGTCGTAGAAGACGACGACGTCGTCCTTGCGGTCCCCGGTGAAGTCCCCGGCCACGACCTTGCTGGCGTCCCAGTTGAAGGAGCCCGAGTTGGTCCAGGTCTGGCGCGGGGCGGCGAAGTTGGTGCCGTCGCTGGTGAAGGTGAAGATGGACGCGTTGCGCTTGCCGTCCGCCGAGGTGCCCTGGTTGTAGAAGACGGCGACATCGTCCTTGCGGTCGCCGTTGAAGTCACCGGAGACGGGCTTGCCCGCGCCCCAGGTGAAGCCGCCGGAGCTGGTCCAGGACTTACGGGGGGCGGTGAAGCCGGTGCCCGTGCTGGTGAAGATGTAGAGGGACGAGAGGTTCTTGCCCTCGGGCGAGTCACCGCTGTCGTAGAAGACCGCGATGTCGTCCTTGCCGTCACCGGTGTAGTCGCCGGAGACGAGCTTGCTCTGCCGCCAGGTGAAGCCGCCCGGGGTGGACCACACCCTGACCGGGTCGGCCGTCCCCGTCGCGGTCGAGGTGAAGGTGTACAGCGAGGCCCGGTTCTTGCCCTCCAGCGAGGTGCCGTTGTCGTAGAAGGCGGCGACATCGTCCTTCCCGTCGCCGTTGAAGTCACCGGAGACCGTCTGGGAGCGGCCCGGGAGGGCGCGCACCTGCTGGATCCAGGGGGCGATGTCATCGAGGCGGGACTCGACCGCGCCGGTGCGGGTCTCCTGCTCGTTGCCGAGGCAGCCGCCCATCCACGAGCGGCTGTGCAGGGCCGCGAGTTCGACCGTAGTGCCGTTCTCGCGCAGCGCGGGGCCGCCGGTGTCGCCCTGGCAGAGGGCGGACCCCTGGGCCGGGGTGACCGCGACCGAGGTGGCGTCGACGGCGCCGACCGTCAGGGCGACGGAGTGGGCCTGACCGGGGACCCAGACGCTCTGGGTACGACCGTGGCCGACCCCGCGCAGGGTCTCGCCCGCGGTGGGGGCGGTGGTCGCGACCGGGACCGGGGCGACGGTGGTGACCGCGGTGGCCAGCCGGGCCATCACCACATCGCGGTCGGTGCGCGGGACCAGCTCCACCACGGAGCGGGAGACTCCGCCGACGACCGCCGTGGTCGCCTTCGCCGGGGCTCCGGCCGTCACGGGCTGGGCGCCGAAGCAGCTGGCGGCCGTCAGGACCCACTGGGGGTCGACGAGCGCGCCGGTGCAGCCCGCGTCCTGGCCGACGGTGACCTTCGCGGTGAAACCGTACGTACCGTCGGCGACCGGAGTGCCGACGGCGGCCTGGGCGGGGGTGGGCAGCGCGAGGGCGCCGGTCGCGGCGACGGCGGCCAGCAGGGGGAGACGTCTCGCGCGGCGAGAACCAGAAGAACGCATGATGTCCTTAACGGGGTAAATGGGGGATGCATTCTGACATTGGGTGATGTCAGCGCATAGAGCGGGGGGTGGTATCCGATGACCGAGAGGCCCCGGATACCACCCCGTCCGCGCTGCCGCCTGGCTACTGGATGGCGGTTCCGAAGGCCACGCCCACGCTGGGCAGTCCGCCCTTGCCGGGCTCCAGCGTGGTCACCGGCTGGGTCGCGCCGGAGACGATGTTCGCCCACGGCACGGTGTGGACCGAGCCGCGCGTGGAGGGGCCGTAGGGCATCCCCATGTAGAGGTGGCTGCCGGTGACGGCGAGCTTCATACCGGACTTCTCACCGGCGCCCGGGGTGCCGGGGATGCCCACCAGGCCGGGCTCGACCGGGACGTCACCGTCACCGGGGGGACCGATCAGCGGGAAGACACCGATGGAACCGGAGTCGGTGGCGGTGCCCACGTCCTCACCGGGGGTGCCGA
Organism: Streptomyces sp. NPDC057638; assembly: GCF_042800315.1. NCBI lineage: Bacteria > Bacillati > Actinomycetota > Actinomycetes > Kitasatosporales > Streptomycetaceae > Streptomyces > Streptomyces sp. NPDC057638. Next base: position 3,910 of record NZ_JBHVHF010000330.1, on the reverse strand, counting down.
TGGCGACCAGCGTGTTCTGCTTGGTGCTCTCCGCGCCCGGGTGGGTGTTGATCGCGGCCAGCTTGCGGCCGAAGTTGTCCTCGGCCTCGACCGTGCCGGTGACGTTGGCCGCGCCCTGGTTGATGTCCTGGTTCTGGGTGAACGTGGAGCCGCTGATGTGCATCGTCACCACACGGCCCGCGTTCTTGATCGTGCCGATCGCCTCGCCGGGGATGCCGATCGCCAGGATCGAGTCCGTGGAGGTGGCGGCGCCCACCGGGCGGTAGGGCACCAGGGAGACGGCGGCGCCGAAGGTGTCGCCCGCCTCGGAGTCGCCGTTGATGGTGGTCTGGTCCTCGTTCAGCGGGGCCATCGGGGTCGGGATGCCATCCGCGCTGATCTTGTGGTTCAGGACCTCGACGGCGCCCGCGCCCGCCTTGGTGCCGATCGCCTCACCGGGGATGCCGATGGCGATGTGGTGCGGGGAGCCCGCCACGGAGTGGCCGAGCTTGTCGTCCTTCTCCGGGGCACCGGAGACACCCGGCTTGTCCTGGTTGATCGAGGCGTTGACGGAACCGCGCACATAGAAGGCGGCGCCCGCGTCGACGGCGGTGCCCAGATCCTCGCCCGGCGCGCCGATCAGCAGATACGGGTCACCGGCCGCCGTGGTTCCGGCGAAGAGGGAGTGACCCATACGGTCCCCGGCCTCGGCACCGGACTTGCCGATGTCGCCCGCGCCGCTGCCCTGCTCCAGGGTGGTGGAGGCACGGCCCTTGGTGAGACCGGCGGGGGAGCCGTAGAGGATGTGGACGCTGCCCGCGTCGGTGGCGGTGCCCAGGTCCTCGGCCGGGACACCGACGGCGAGGTCGGTGCAGCCGTCGAGGTTCTCGTCATAGGCGGCGAGGGTCTCGCCGTACCAGTCGCTGGCCTCGGCGCCGCCGGGGACGGCCTCCAGGTCCTGGTTGATCTCGGCCGGGGGCTTGCCGCCGCCGTACACGATCCGTACCAGACCCGCCTTGGCGTCCCCGCCGACCGTGGCCTCGGGGTCGCCGACGGCGACGTCGCGCTGGCCGTCGCAGTTGAAGTCGTGGACGGCGGCCCGGGTCGTGATGTCGTCGATCCAGCCCTTCACATTGTCCACGCGGGTGCTGACGGCACCGGTACGGGCGGGATCGCCGCCGAGGCAACCGCCGTCCCAGGAGCGGCTGCTGACGGCGACCAGTTCGGCCTTGCCGTTACGGATGCGCAGGTTCGGGCCGCCCGTGTCGCCCGCGCAGATGGCCGCGCCCGCGACGGCGGGGGTCAGCGGCAGGCTCTCGGGGGTGACGGTCCCCGGGGTGAAGGTGGAGGTGTTGAGCTTGGTGGGGACCCAGGTGTCCTGGGTACGCCCGTAGCCGGTGGCGATGACCGTGTCGGTCGGCTCGGCGGCCCCGGCGCTGACCGGGATCGGGGCGATCCCGGAGACCGGCTTGGCCAGCCGCGCCAGCACCAGGTCACGGTCGGAGCGCGGGACCAGCTCCACGACCTCCTGCACCGAGCCCGTGGTGGTGGCCAGATCGACGCGGCCGATCGTCGCCGTCGTCTTCTTCGCGGGCTTGCCCGCGTCGATGATGTGGCTCTGCTGGGGGTTGGTGGCGAAGCAGCTCGCCGCGGTGGCGATCCACTGCGGGGCCACCAGCGCGCCGGAGCAGGAGCGCTCCCCGCCGATGTTCAGTTTGGCGGTGAAGGTGTACGTCCCGGTCGGCGCGGGAGGTCCGGCCACCGCGTGGGCGGGGGCGGCGGTGAGCAGTCCGGCGGTCAGCGCGGCGGCCACCGCGGTGCCGGTGGCCAGGGCGGCTCGTGACCGCTTCCGTGACCGTGTGGGCTGTCTGTCCATCGGTGTGGTAGTTCCGTTCTGGAAGGCTGAGGGTGGCGGGCTGGGGTCAGCCGGTGACGCGGATCTCGACCAGGACGGCGGGCGCGCCGCCCTCGACGCCCTCGCCGACACCCTTCATCTGGTCCTTGGGCACGGCGACCGTCTCCGTCTTGCCGTTGGCCGTCAGCTCGGCCGAGACCGGGTTGTTGGTGGTCTGGATGGCGTAGACGGAGGGGACCTCCAGCGTGAGGTAGCCCGACTTGCCGAGGGCGCGGAAGCAGAACTTCTGGGTGGCGCTCTGACGGGTCCAGACCGAGATCTGGTCGGCGCCCGTGATGCACTCCTCGAAGACGATCTGGCCGTCGCCCTTGAGCAGCTTGAGGTTCTTCTCCGCGAGGATCTTCGCGGCGCCCGGGTAGGAGAAGTCCTCCACGGCGACGGGCGGCAGCTCGTTCGCGGGGGCGGCGGCCGGCTGGGCGGAGTTGGCGGCGAACGCGAAGGTGGAAATCCCCGCGAGAGCGGCAGCACCGCCGACAACGGCGTACACACGGCGACGAATACGTGAAGTCAAGGGAATTCCTTCCGGACATCAGTGTGTGCGACGAGCGACGCCGAAGTCCGGAAAACTGTCTCCCCCCGCGCACAGCTGACGGGTGGTCAACAGAGTGCCGTCGGATCGTAACGGACCGCTCACGCTCACTGTCGGTGAGCTGGGTCACATCACGGAGTGATAGTTCCGGCCAGTGGGAGAGATCTGGACGGAAGATGACGCAATTTCACATCGCGCTTCGGTGGGGGCGGTAAAGCGCGGTGATCACCTTAGGATCTGCCAGCCGCAGAAGGGTTTGGCCAACGGAGTAGTTGGCCAGGGAAATTGAGGTCTTCACTGTGAGACGAATATTGAGCCAGAGGCGACGGACGGGAGGGACACGGCGGACCGCGCGTGTCCTTGTCGGCTCCGTGGTCCCGCTCGCACTGACCGTCGGACTGATCGGCGCCGCACCGGCGGCCGCCAACACCGGGGATCCGGACGAGGAGCCCATCGGCAGCGTGCTGCCCGCGACGGACCGCGCCCGCGTGGTCGAGCTGTGGCAGTCGGGCGGCCCCGGGGTCCGGGAGGCGGCCGAGGTCGCCCTGCTCGGCACCGACGCCGATGTGCGCACCTTCCTCGACCGCGAGCAGCGGCTGGCGGAGGGCCACGACCTCCGGGTCGCCACCGTCCAGCTGCTCTCCGCCGGCGGCCGTGGGGTGCGTGAGGCCGCGCAGACCGCGATGGCGGGCACCGACGACCAGGTGCGCACCTTCCTGGAGACGGGCTGGCAGAACCCGCTGGAACAGGACCAGCGGGTCCGCACCGTCCAGATCATGACCGCCGGTGGCCCCGGGGTGAAGAAGGCGGGCCAGGACGCGCTCAACGGCACCATCGAGGATGTCCGCCGCTTCCTGCACACCGGCCAGCACACCGCCCGCGAGGCCGACCAGCGGGTCGAACTGGTCCAGATCATGACCAGCGGCGGAACCAATGTGAAGGCCGCCGCACAGGTGGCCATGGGCGGATCCGCCGCCGACGTCGATGAGTTCATCGAGGTCGGTCAGCACACGGCCCGCGCCCGGGACCAGGAGCACGCGACCATCGCCCAGCTCGCCGCCCAGGCCGAGCTGGCGGGCGCCCGGGCCGAGGCCCAGACCGTCGCCGCCATCGAGCAGTCCGAGCGGGCCGTCGCCTCGGCGCAGCTCGCCATGGAGGCCGCCGCAAAGGCCGCCACCGAGACGGAGGCCGCGAAGAACGACTCCAAGCGCGCCGCGAGCGCCGCGAACCGGGCCGCCGACGCCGCCCGGGGCGCCGCCTCCGCGGCCCAGACGGCCATCAACTCCGCCAACGCCGCCAACTCCGCCTCCCGGGTCGCCGCGGGCGCCGCCGCCCAGGCCGCGTCCGCCGCCGCCGGTGCCGCCCAGGCCGCCTCCGACGCCCGGGGAGCGGCGGCCGCCGCCTCCACCGACGCCGCCAAGGCCGCCGCCGCCCGTAAGGCCGCGACGACCGCGCGGGACGCCGCCAAGGGCGCCAAGAAGGCGTCC
>NZ_JBHVHF010000329.1:0-7864 GCF_042800315.1 Streptomyces sp. NPDC057638 | reverse complement strand
GAGGTGACCCGCCCCCCACCGGAGGGAGCCGGTCCGGGCCCGGATCAGCCGGGCACCGGGGTCACGGCGTCTTCTTCGTCACCTCCAGGTCGGCGGTGGGCCGGTTGACGGTGCCGCCGGGCGGTCCCGCGATGGAGGTGTTGTTGGCCTCCGCCGGGTCGGCCGTGGCGGAGTCCACGGTGGCGCGGTTACGGATGTCGGAGCCGTCGCCGTCGTACTCCGGGTCCACCTTCACCCGGAACACCCAGGTGTACGAGGCTCCCGGCGCCAGGGTCGGCAGCGGCCCGCAGTCGACCGTCGTCCCCGACATACACGTGTCGTCGGAGGAGACGAAGCTCAGCGCGGTCGGCAGGACGTCGGAGACCGTCACGTCGGTGGCCTGGGACGGGCCCTGGTTGGTGACCGTGAGGCTGTACTCGAAGGTCTCACCGGGGGCGACGGGGGTGTTCGTCACCGGCTTCTTGACGATGCCGAGGTCGGCGGAGGGCGCGGCGACATTGCCGCCGGGGACCGTCGCCGTATCGGTGTCGTTCTCGCTGGTGGGGTCGATGTTGTCGGCGGTGACCCGGGCCGTGTTCACCAGATCGCTGCCGTCACCGGTGTAGGCGGGGTCGATCCGTACGGTCAGGCTGTAGTCGGCGCTCTCCCCCACCTGGAGGGGTGTGGACCGGCGGCACGAGACCACATGACCGGAGACCGTGCACCCGGCCGGGGAGGATGAGACGTAGATCAGGCCCTGGGGGAGGTTGTCGATCAGCCGGACGTTGGCCGCGTCCGCCGAGGGCCCGTTGTTGGTGATCCTGATCCGGTAGTCGAAGGACTGACCGGGCGACAGCGGGGTGTCGCCGACGGCGGTCTTGGTCACGGACAGGTCCGCGTACGGCTGGTTGACGGCGGAGCCGGGCAGTCCGGCGGGCGGGCTGGTGTTGTTGCCGGGCACCGGGTCCTCGGTGTCGGAGGTGACGGTGGCGGTGTTCTGGATATCGCTGCCGTCACCCCGGTAGTTGGGGTCGAGCCGGACCGTGAAGCGCCAGGTCTTGGCGGCGGTCGGCATCAGCACGGGCTGCGGGCCACAGCTGACGGTCTGCCCCGCCGCCGTACAGCCGTCGGCGGAGGAGACGAAGGCGAGCTGGCTGGGGAGGGTGTCCGTGATCCGGGCGTTGACGGCGCGCGAGGGGCCGTCGTTGGTGACGGTCACCACGTAGTCGAAGGTCTCGCCCGGCGAGACGGGCGTGCTGGTCGCGGGCCGCTTGGCGGTCCACAGATCGGCCTGGGGCTCGCTGACGCCTCCGGGCGGGCGCACCGGCGGCGAGGTGTTGTCCTCCGGGTGGGGGTCGGTGGAGTCGGAGGTGGAGGTCGCGGTGTTGTCGAGATCGCTGCCGTCACCGGTGTAGGACTCGGAGAGCCGGACCCGGAAGGTCCAGCTCACCTTGGCGTGCGGTTCCAGGACGGCGAGCGGGCCGCAGGTGACCCGCTGTCCGGCCGCCGTACAGGGATCGGCGGAGGAGACGAAGGTGATCCCGTCCGGCAGGGTGTCCGTGATGGTGACGTTACGGGCGTCGGAGGGGCCCCGGTTCTCGGTGGTGACCTGGTACTCGTACTCCTGGCCCGGCACGATCGGGCCGTCGCCGAGCGGGGTCTTGACGGTCCGCAGATCGGAGACGGGGTCGAACGGGCCCACGGGGGAGACCGGGTCGGTCTTGTTGTTGCCGGGGTCGGGGTCGATGGCCTCGGAGGTGCCGGTGGCGGTGTTGCCGAGGTCGCTGCCGTCGCCCTGGTAGGAGGGGCTGAGCTGGACCACGAAGGACCAGTTCTTCGTCTCGCCCACGGTGAGCTGGGGCCAGGGCCCGCAGGTGATGGTCCGCCCGCTGGCGGTGCAGCCGTCGGCGGAGGAGACGAACTCCATGCCCTCGGGCAGGGTGTCGGTGGCGGTGACCTCACGGGCCAGCGACGGACCGTTGTTACGGGCGGTCAGGGTGTAGGTGACCAGGCTCCCCGGCGGGGTCTCGGCCTGTCCGGGGGCGCGGCTCAGGTGGCTGATCACCTCGGCCGGGGCCATGGCGCGCGGCAGCGCCAGGGCGGGACCCGGCCCGCCGCACAGCGGCACCGCGCAGAGCAGCGCGCCCACCACGGCCCGGACCGTGCCGCGTCGGCAGCGTGTCCATCTCATCTGGTACTTCCGTTCGTCGTGCGGGTCGTCGCACCACGGGGTGCGGCGGCGAGGGAGCCGGGCGAGCGGCGGGGTTCCCCGAGGCGGGGGCTTGGGGGTCGGCCGGTCTGGGTCCGATGGGGGCCAGCCGGTCCGCTGGGGTCAGGCGGTCTGCGGAAGGTCAGCCGGTCTGCTGAGGGTCGGCCGGTCTGCTGGGGCTCAGCCGGTCTGTTTGGTGAGGACGAGATCGGCGGTGGGCGGGGTGGTCCGGCCGCCCGGCACTCCCGCCGTCGCCCTGTTGTTGGCGGGGTTGGCGTCATCGGTGGCCGCGGCGGCCGTGGCTGTGTTGCGGATGTCGGTGCCGTCACCGGAGTAGGCCGGGTCGATCCGTACCCGCAGGGTCCAGGTCACCGAGGAGCCGACGGCGAGGGTGGCGGTGGGACCACAGCTCACCGCGGCGCCGGTGGCCGTGCAGCCGTCCGGGGACGAGACGAAGACGAGGGGCGCGGGCAGCGGGTCCCTGAGCCGGACCTGACGGGCGGTGGAGGGTCCGTCGTTGGTGACGGTGACGGTGAAGTCGAAGCTCTGGCCCGGTGACAGCACGGTCGTGGTGGTGGCTCGTTTGGCCGTGCGCAGATCCGCGTTGGGCGGGGTCACCCCGCCGGGCGGGGGCGCGGCGGCACTGGTGTTGTTGGCGGTGTCGGGGTCGCGGACGGCGTGGCTGAGGGTGGCGGTGTTCCGTACCCCGGTGGCGTCACCCGTGTACGAGGGGTCGAGCAGCACCCGCACCACCCAGGAGCGGGCCTGCCCGGCGGGGAGGGTGGTGAAGGCGGGGCAGCTCAGGGTGGCGCCCGCCGCCGTACAGCCGTCCGGGGAGGAGACGAAGGTCAGCCCGGCCGGGAGGGTGTCGGCGAGGGTGACGTTCCGGGTGTCGGAGGGGCCGTTGTTGGTGGCCGTGATCCGGTAGTCGAACTGCTGGCCCGGGGTGATGGGCCCGCTGCCGACACCCGCCTTGGTCGCCACGACATCGGCGACGGCGACGACCGTGGTGGTGACGGAGGCGGTGTTGTTGGTGTCGTCGGTGTCGGTGCGGTTGTCGGGTGGGGAGATGGTCGCGGTATTGGTGAGCGTGGCGGGCTGGGCGGGTGCCCGGCCCGTGATGGTGAGGGTGACGACTCCCCCGCGCGGGAGATCGAGTCCCACGACGATGCCGTTGCCGCTGCCCGAGGGTTGGTAGCAGCGGCTGCCCGTGGTGGCGGCACAGCTCCAGGTCACCCCGGTGAGTCCGGGCACGGGGTCGCTGAGGACGGCGCCGATGGCGTCGTTGTCCGGGCTGTTGGCCACCCGGACGGTGTAGGTCACCGGGCCGCCTCCGGCCGGTACGGAGGCGGTGTTCGCCGTCTTGGTGACGGACAGGTCGGCCGGGACGTTGATCTTCAGATCGCCGATCTCATGGTTGTTGGTGGCGAGTCCGGTGCCACCGGAGAACCCGACCTTGAGGGTCGACGGCAGGGCGGGCTGGTTGGCGATGGACCGTACGTCGTAGTCGGTGACCACCTCGATGAGAGGGGTGCCGGGGCCGGTGTCGGACCAGATCGACACCAGCAGCCGTCCGCCGCTGGGCATCACGGTGACGCGGACCGTGCGGTAGTCGCCCCGGCCCCGGGTCTCGACCGTGCCGCCGGGCCCGGCGACGGAGGTGCCGAACCGGTAGCCGCTGGTGCCGTTGCCGCCGCCGCGCAGCACGATCCGGTTGGCCTGGGAGCCGGGGCCGCCGTTGCCGACCCCGTTGGAGGAGAAGTTGCCGAACTCGTCCAGACCGATACCGAGGAAGGCACCGGGGACGCCGGAGCGGTTGCAGGGCGGGCCGCCGCCGCAGGCGTAGCCGAGGGAGCCACCGGGCGCGCCGGTCCCGTTGGGGGCGGCGCCGTCGGCGAGGAAGAAGGTGAGCCCGTCGCCGCGCTTGCCGTCGAAGGTGGTGCCGCCGTAGGTGGCGTAGGTGAACTCGGCGACGATACCCAGGCTGGTGGAGAAGGAGTCGTTCATCTCCCAGCCGCCCGCCTGGGTGGTGGCGGCGCTGGTGAGCCGGAGCCAGCCACCGCTCTGGTAACTGGCGTTGCCGGTGAGCGAGCCGAGGTTGCCGACGGCGGAGTCGAAGGGCTCATGGACGGGGAAGTTCAGCGCGCGGGGGGTCTGGGCTTGCTGGGCTTGCTGGGCTTGCTGGGCTTGCTGGGCTTGCTGGGCTTGCTGGGCTTGCTGGGCTTGCTGGGCTTGCTGGGCTTGCTGGGCCATGGTGGCGGGGGCCGACGGCTGCTGGGCCGTGGCCGCACCCGTCGCCGGGCCGAGCAGCAGCCCGGCCACCAGGAGCGGGACCAGCCGTCGACGCGCGGCCGTGGTGAGCCGGTGGTGGATCGCTCTCATCGTCCGTCGCTCTCTCCTCACACGCGTACCGGTCATAGCGACGGACGGCGCATCCGGCGCGCGAGTTCGAGCAGTGCGCCGCCCGCGCCCACGCTGAGGGCGGCGGACCAGGGCAGCCAGGGCGGCACCTTCTCGCCGGTGTCGGGGAGTTGGGGGTGGTCGGGGTCCGGAGCGGTGGGGCCGTCGGTGAAACCGCCGAAGTGGTCGGCGTCGGTGGGGTCGGTACCGCCCGGGTCCCCGATGTCGCCCGGGTCGGAAGGCCAGGAGGTGTCGGCGTCGCCACCATGGTCACCACCGCCGCCATCGCCACCGTGGTCGCCACCGCCACCGTGGCCCCCGTCACCGCCGTGGCCCCCGTCACCGCCGTGGTCACCGCCGTCGTGCGGTGGGTGGCTCGTGCCGCACTCCAGCCGGAGGGGGCCGCCGTCGGGCCCGCTGGTGCCGGGCCGGTTGCGGTTGTTCCCCGGCACCGGGTCCCGGGTCACCGCCGTCACCACCGCGATGTTGTCGATCACGCACCCATCGCCGTGCTGGCCGTCGCCGCCCTGGCGTGCGGCGGTCTTCCGTACCCGTACGACCAGGCGGTACGTCAGGGACTCCCCCGCCGCCAGACGGTCCCGGACGGGGCAGTCCACCTCCTGGCCCGACGCCGCGCACCCGTCGGGCGAGGAGACGAACTCCAGCGCGGCGGGCAGCGGGTCGCCCACCCGGACCCCGCGCGCCTCGGCGGGGCCGTGGTTGTGGACGGTGATCCGGTAGGTGAAGGTGTCGCCGGGCCGCACCCGGCGCTCTCCCTTGGGCAGCTGGGCGGTCTTGCGCAGGGACAGATCGGCCCCGCCCGTGACGGGCGGCACCGGGAGGCCGGTCAGGGTGGCGGTGTTGTTGCCGGGTACGGGGTCGCTGGTCTGGGAGGAGACGGCGGCCACGTTGGTGATGTCGGAGCCGTCGCCTGTGTAGTCCTTGGCCAGCCTGACCATGACCACCCAGGTGTGGGACTGACCGACGGCGAGCCTGGCGAGCGGACCGCAGGTGATCCGCCGCCCCGACGCCGTACAGCCGTCCGGTGAGGAGACGAACTCCAGCGACTCCGGCAGTTCATCGGTGATCAGTACGTCGGCGGCGCTGGAGGGACCGTGGTTGGTGACGGTGATCTGGTAGGCGTAGACGGTCTCCCCGGGCGCGGGCGGCTTCCCGCCCGTACCGCCGGGGCCGCGCGGGACCGGCGGGCCGAGCTGGGAGGAGACGGTGAGGTCCGCGCCGCCCGCCGGGACGGCGGGCCCGCCCGGGGGTGTGGTGACCGGCCCGGTGGTCTCCGGAGCGATCGGCTCCGGTGGGACGGCGCCGGGGATCCCCTGGTCCGGGAGGAGGGTGGCCGACTGTTCCGGAGGCAGGAGGTCCGGTCCCGCGAGCGGGTCGGGCGGCGCGACCCCGTCCGGGATGTCCGGGGCCGGCGCCGGGGCCTGTGACGCGCCGCCGTCGTGGCCATCGGCCGGGGGTACGGAGTCGGGCACGGCCTCCGTCAGGGCGTCGCCGTCGGTCAGGGCGTCAGCGTCGGTCAGGACGTCGCCATCGGCCACGGTGTCGCCATCGGTCAGGGCGTCACCGTCGGTGGGCGCGGGCGCCGGGTCCGGGGTGGTGGGCGAGGCCGGGGGCGGCGTGTCCTCCGCCGGGAACACCTCGCCCGTGGGGCCGGGGCCCGCTGCGGCGGGGGACGGGGTGGGGGTGCCCGTGTCCGGTCCCGGAGCGGTGGCGGACGGCTCCCGCGAGGTGCCGTCGCCGTCCGGGTCGGCGGCGGGTGGGGCCGTGGGCGGGGTCGTGGGCGTGGTCCTGGACGACGGCGGTCGTTCCGTGCCGTCCACGGGCGCGCCCCCGCCGGGAGCCTGCTCCCCCTCGGGAGCGGCGGACGCGGCGGGCGCGGGCACCAGCACCGAGAAGCTCAGCCCCAGAGCACAGCACGCGGCCGTCAGACCACCGGCCCGGCGGGCCGCCCTGACGGGCCGTCCGAAGAAACTTCCCATGCGGTGTGCCCTCCGTGTACGCCGGTGACCGGCCTCCGGTCACCGGTCCACAGAGTGCACACCTCCCCATGAGCAGTGCGTTTATCTGATTAATCAGACTTATTAGCCATAAAGCACTAACCGTTTCCATCGGGAGGCGGTACGGGGGGCCACGCGGCCGGAATCACACATACCGCCAACTCATGAAGCACGGGAACCTCACAAGTATTGGTCCAGACCTTTACGGCGGCGACGTTGACTTATACCGTAAGGGCCGACGCCAGCGCAGGCCGCGCCGTCGTCAACCCCCCACAAGGAGTTAAGCGTTGACAGGCACCTGTCCGCGTCCACCATGCCACTGACCAGGCACGTGAACGCCCTTGAACGCGCCACGGCCCCACCCGCCTGACCCTTCCTCCCACACTACGAGGGTCACCGGCACGGGCCGGTCCCACCCTGCCGCCGACGACCGCGACACTTCGCGGCCGCCGGGCCCCGGTCGGGTGAGCCGCCGTCCCACGGTGGCGATGCGCTGACTGGAGCCCTGTCACCAGGAAGGACGCATCATGACGGTTCGTTTCCGTAAGCACCCGGACGTCGTGTCACCAGGCATGGCCGATCGCGCCCTGCCGCTCCCCTCCCAGCCGCTTCCGCCCCACGCGGTCGCACCCATCGTGTCCACGCCCGTCTCCGTCCCCTCGGTCGCCTCCCGGTCGGGAGCCCGCAGGTCGCACGCCCGCAGGTCGTCCGAGGCCCGCAAGCCGTGGGCCGGGCCCCGCTGGGCCGAACCCGCCCTCAAGGCGGCGCTCCAGCGCTACCGGCCCCACAGCACCACCGTGCTCAGGGTCTCCGTCGGCCTGATATTCCTCTGGTTCGGCGTCATGAAGTTCATCCCCCAGACCAGTCCCGCCGAGGACGTCGCCACCCGCACCATGGACGTCCTCAGCTTCGGTCTCGTCCCGCCCGGGGCGACCCTGCCCCTGCTCGCCCTCTTCGAGAGCGCGATCGGCCTCGGGCTGATCACGGGAGTCCTGCTGCGGCTGGTGCTCGCGGCGTTCTTCGTCCATATGGCGGGGGTCTTCTCCGCGCTGCTGGTCCTGCCGGGCGAGATGTGGGACGGGTCGACGGGGGCGCCGACGCTGGAAGGGCAGTACATCATCAAGAACGTGGTGCTCATCGCGGCCTGTCTGACGGTGGCGGCGGACCGGCGCGAGCGCGGGGCCTCGCGGTCGCGGTGAGCTCGACCTCGCCCGGCGTTCCGTGGGGCCCGGTCCGTTGCGCGTGCGCGCACACGGAC
>NZ_JBHVHF010000328.1:0-7952 GCF_042800315.1 Streptomyces sp. NPDC057638 | reverse complement strand
CCTCCCCACAGCGCGCGCCGGTCGTCCGTGCGTGCGGGCCCGTCACCCTGGAGACCCGCCCGCGCGCCGGGCGTACGGAGCCCGACGAGCCTTACGAAGCCGTACGGCGCTCACCCGGCCACAACGGTCCTACAGCCGGCCACGCCGACCCCGTCGAACGGAAACCGGCACCCCCACCGCCTCAGCGCCCCCGCTCCCTCTCCTCCACATACGCGTTGTACGCCGCCACCCGGGCCCGCCGGGCCACCCGCTCCACCGGTCTCAGCGCCTCGGTCCGCGCCGCCATCTCGGAGGCGCTCACCGCGCCCCCGTGCCCCGTACCGACCGAGCCCTCCAGGGCGACATCGATCAGCAGACCCACCCGCTGGGCCAGCTCCAGCACCCGTACCGCCCGGGGCGGATAGCCGGGCGCCAGCAGCTCGCGCCCCCGCTCGGCGCGGGCCCGGTACGCGTCGATCGCCGCCTCGGCCACCGGCCCCGACGCCGCCACGTCCAGCCGCGACAGCGTCGCCGTCGCCTCCCGCAGCGCCTCCGCCAGCTCCCGCTCGGCCTCCCCGAGAGAGGGCACATCGGCGGGCGGCGCCTGACGCACCGGCAGACAGTGCCAGACCACCCCCACATGGAGATCGCCCTCGGGGCCGGCCTCGGAGACCTCCGGCACCAGCCCGTACGGCGCCCCGAACCCGATGACCGCCTCCTCCGCCTCCATCGCCCGCGCGTTGAACTCCGGCGGTCCGCTCAGCCCCAGCGGATGCCCGGGAGCGGGCAGGGAGACCCGCCACCCCGCCACCCCGAGCCCGCGCAGCCGCCCCAGCGCCAGGGTCAGTCCCACCGGTCCCGCCTCGCCCGGCAGCCCCTCCACCCGGTGCACCGCGTCATCCCCGACGACGGCCGCCACCGCCTCGTCCGGTGACACCGACCCGGCCAGCAGGGCGTTCCCCCAAGCGGCCAGCTTTCCTGAGCGTGGTTCCGAGAGCATGTGCGCAGCCTAGGTCGTGTTGTCGAAGTCCCGTCTGTCCGTCGTGCCCTGGCACTCCCCCTGGGCCCCGCTGCCCGGGTGGTGCCTCCGTTCCCCTGGGTCCTGCGGCCGGGGCGCGGGTGCCCGCGGGCGGAGCCTGGGCGAGTGTCCCAGCGCCGGACCCCCCGCTCCCCGACCCAGCCTGATCCACCAGCGGCACCCTGGAGACCGGACCCACACCCCGGGCCGGGGGAGTGGCCCGCCCTGCCGGTGGCGTAGGTTTTCCCTAGGGGACCGTGCGCACCGGCGCGGCGAGGCCCCACCGACCTCACGACGATTGCATGGGGAGACAACGCGCTCATGAGCGATGTACTGGAGCTGGTGGACGTATCCGTGGTCCGCGACGGACGCGCTCTGGTGGACGACGTCTCCTGGTCGGTCAAGGAAGGCGAGCGCTGGGCCATCCTCGGCCCCAACGGCGCGGGCAAGACCACCCTGCTCAACGTCGCGTCCAGCTACCTCTTCCCGAGCACCGGCAAGGCGACGATCCTGGGCGAGCGCCTCGGCGCCGCCGGTGTCGACGTGTTCGAGCTGCGCCCCCGGATCGGGATGGCGGGCATCGCCATGGCCGAGAAGCTGCCCAAGCGCCAGACCGTGCTCCAGACGGTCCTCACCGCCGCCTATGGCATGACCGCCACCTGGAACGAGGACTACGAGGCCGTGGACGAGGAGCGCGCCCGCGCCTTCCTCGACCGGCTCGGCATGACCGAGTACCTCGACCGCCGCTTCGGCACCCTCTCCGAGGGCGAGCGCAAGCGCACCCTGATCGCCCGCGCGATGATGACCGACCCCGAACTGCTCCTGCTCGACGAGCCCGCGGCCGGGCTCGACCTCGGTGGCCGTGAGGACCTGGTGCGCAGGCTCGGGCGGCTCGCCCGCGACCCGTACGCCCCCTCCATGATCATGGTCACCCACCATGTCGAGGAGATCCCGGTGGGCTTCACCCATGTCCTGCTGATCCGGCAGGGCAAGGTCCTGGCGGCCGGGCCCATCGAGATGGAGCTGACCTCCCGCAACCTCTCCCTCTGCTTCGGCCTGCCGCTGGTCGTGGAGCACAACAACGGCCGCTGGATGGCCCAGGGCCTGCCGCTCGGCTGAGCACCACCGGCCCTGGCCGCCGCGTCACCCCCGTACCTCACGGAGATATCCCCGCTGAGATCACGGTCGGCCTCCGCCGCCCCCTGTCCCGGTCCGACCCACCGATCTACCATGACCATGTGGAAATCGACGCGTGGGTCTGGTGGCTGATCGGAGCGGTGGGACTGGGCATTCCGCTGGTCCTCACCGCGATGCCCGAGTTCGGGATGTTGTCGGTGGGGGCCGTCGGTGGAGCCGTCACCGCCGCGCTCGGTGGCGCTGTCCTCGCCCAGGTACTGGTCTTCGCCGTGGTCTCGGTGGCCCTGATCGCCGTCGTACGGCCGATCGCGCGCCGCCACCGCAGCGGACGTCCCCAGTTCGCCAGCGGGGTCGACGGACTGAAAGGCCGTCAGGCCGTCGTCCTGGAACGGGTGGACGGCCAGGGCGGCCGGATCAAGCTCGCCGGAGAGATCTGGTCGGCGCGGGCCTTCGACACCACCCTGACGTACGAGGCGGGCGAGCAGGTCGACGTCGTCGAGATCGAGGGCGCCACCGCCATCGTGATGTGACGCCCCACCGGGCCGGTCTCACCGCATGATCCGGCCCAAGCCGGGGGAACGTTCCCCAAACGGGCCCGCGTTCTGGAAAACTCGATCATCAGATCCACCATGGCTCCACCACGGACCAACAGGTCACCGTCACCGTCCGGCAGCGAAGGGCACAGGGAAACGCGATGCAACCGATCATCATCGTCCTGATCATTCTGGTGGTGCTGGTCTTCATCGCCTTGATCAAGACGATCCAGGTCATCCCCCAGGCCAGCGCCGCCATCGTCGAGCGCTTCGGGCGTTACACCCGCACCCTCAACGCGGGCCTCAACATCGTCGTCCCGTTCATCGACACCATCCGCAACCGCATCGACCTCCGCGAACAGGTCGTGCCCTTCCCGCCGCAGCCGGTGATCACCCAGGACAACCTGGTGGTCAACATCGACACGGTCATCTACTACCAGGTCACCGACGCCCGCGCCGCGACCTACGAGGTCGCCAGCTATATCCAGGCGATCGAGCAGCTCACCGTCACCACCCTGCGCAACATCATCGGTGGCATGGACCTGGAGCGAACCCTCACCTCCCGCGAGGACATCAACGCCGCCCTCCGGGGCGTCCTCGACGAGGCCACCGGCAAGTGGGGCATCCGCGTCAACCGCGTCGAGCTGAAGGCGATCGAGCCGCCCACCTCCATCCAGGACTCGATGGAGAAGCAGATGCGCGCCGACCGCGACAAGCGCGCCGCGATCCTCCAGGCCGAGGGAACCCGCCAGTCCGCCATCCTCACCGCCGAGGGCGAGAAGCAGTCCGCCATCCTCCGCGCCGAGGGTGACGCCAAGGCCGCCGCGCTCCGCGCCGAGGGTGAGGCCCAGGCCATCCGTACGGTCTTCGAGTCCATCCACGCGGGCGACCCCGACCAGAAACTCCTCTCGTACCAGTACCTCCAGATGCTCCCGAAGATCGCCGAAGGCGACGCCAACAAGCTCTGGATCGTCCCCAGCGAGATCGGCGACGCGCTCAAGGGCCTCTCCGGCGCCTTCGGCAACCTCGGCAATGGTGCCCCCGGCTTCAACACCGGTGGCAGCGGTCCGGCCCCCTTCAACTCCGGCGCCGAACGCCGCGAGGAGCCCCCGGTCACCTGACCCCCACGGCCGTCAGGCATGATCGGTGCACTCGGCACCGATCATGACCGACCACGGAGGCGCCCGCCGTGACCATCTGGGAGATGCTCGCCGTCTTCACCGCCGGAGTCGGCGCGGGCGCCATCAACGCGGTCGTCGGATCCGGCACCCTGATCACCTTTCCGGTCCTCCTGGCCACCGGCCTGCCGCCCGTGACCGCCACGGTCTCCAACGCCCTCGGACTGGTCCCCGGATCCATCAGCGCCGCCATCGGCTACCGCGCCGAACTGGCCGGCCAGCGCCGCCGGATCATCAGACTCGCCACCGTCACCGCCGCCGGGGGCATCGCCGGAGCGGCGCTGCTGCTGACGCTCCCGTCCACCGCGTTCGAGACGATCGTCCCCGTCCTCGTGACGCTCGCCCTGGTGCTGGTGATCCTCCAGCCCCGTATCGCCCGCGCCGTGCAGCGCCGCCGTGAACGCCGGGGCGGACCCGGCTCCCCCGACGGCGGCCCGCTGCTCCTCGGCGGGCTGCTGCTCTCCAGCGTCTACGGCGGCTACTTCACCGCCGCCCAGGGGATCATCTACATCTCCCTCATGGGGATGCTGATCGATGACACCCTCCAGCGCCTCAACGCCGTCAAGAACGTCCTCGCCGCCGTGGTCAACGCCATCGCGGCGCTCTTCTTCCTCTTCGTCGCCGAGTTCGACTGGTGGGCCGTCGTCCTCATCGCGACCGGCTCCACCCTCGGCGCCCAGATAGGCGCCACCGTCGGCCGCCGGCTCTCCCCGACGGTCCTGCGCGGCATCATCGTCGCCGTCGGCACGGTCGCCGTGGTCCAGCTCCTCCTGCGCCGCTACGGCTGAACACACCGGAGCCCGCCCCCGCCGTCCCCGACCCGGGGGACGTCATACGGAGACGGGCTCGGCGGTACTCCGGAGGAACAGCGGCTACGCGGCGGACCTGCCCAGCAGCCAGTCGGGCAGCTCACCGCGGTGACCGGCCCGCATCCCCAGCAGCATCGCGTCGGCGGGGGACGGGACGAACGGCTGGTGCAGCAGCGGCATCCCGGCCTGCTCCGGCGTACGGTCCGCCTTGCGGTGGTTGTCCTCGGCACAGGAGGCCACCGTGTTCAGCCAGCTGTCCGCGCCACCACGCGAGCGGGGCAGAACATGGTCCACCGTCGTGGCGCGTCTGCCGCAGTACGCGCACCGGTGCTGGTCCCGGGCCAGCACACCCCGCCGTGACCACGGCGCCTGTCTTCGGAACGGCACCCGTACATAGCGGCAGAGCCTGATCACCCGGGGCACCGGAAGATCGACCGAGGCCGCGCGCATCCGGAGTCCGGGGTGGGACTGCTCGACGACCGCCTTGTCCTGGAGGACCAGCACCACCGCACGGTTCAGCGTCACCGTCGACAACGGCTCGAAGCTCGCGTTGAGCACCAGCGTGTCCCGCATCCCGCCCACCTCCGTTCAGCGGCCCAGCGGCTCCCGGGCCGTCGGGCTCTGAGCAACTCTGGCCGGGCGTGCCGGGATGGACAACGCAATATCGCCGCGCCCACGGGTCTCGGAGAAGACCCCGGCAAAACGAAAACTGCCCTGCTCTGATCTCTCCAAGACCAGAGCAGGGCAAACAACGCGTGAACGATCAGTCCCCCGAGGGAGCCTCGTACTCACCGATCAGCTGGGCCCGGCCCAGCGTGTGAAACCGCAGATGGAAGCCCACCACGGCGGGGGAGGAGTCCTCGTCGGGCCCGAGCCGCTCGCTGTCCACGGCGTAGACCGTGAACACATAGCGGTGCCGCTCCCCGGCGGGCGGCGCGGCACCCCCGAAGTCCTTCGAGCCGTAGTCGTTACGGGCGTGGACCGCGCCCTCGGGCAGCCCCGCGAAGGAACCGCCGCCCGCTCCGGCGGGCAGCTCCGTCACCGAGGACGGAATGTCGAAGAGCACCCAGTGCCAGAATCCGCTCCCGGTCGGAGCGTCCGGGTCGAAGCAGGTCACGGCGAAGCTCTTGGTCTCCGCGGGGAAACCCTCCCACCGCAGCCGCGGGGAGGTGTTGCCCTCCGCGTAGACCTGCGCCGCCCCCAGCTCCGCGCCCGGCGCCAGGTCCTCGCTCACCACGGTGAAGGACGGCACCTCGGGGTGGAAGTCATGGGGAAGGGGCGCCCGCTGCTGCTTGCTCACGTCTGAACCTCCGGCTCGACTGGGGATGGCCGCGCCCGACCCTAGTGGAGCGGGCGGGCGCCGGGCTCACAGCCAGTTGCGACGGCCACCCACATCGGCGAGCCACTGATTCAGATAGGCCGCCCAGTCCGTGGACCCGTAGCTGTGCAGCCCCACCTGGAAGGCGCGGTACGAATCGCTGCCCTCGGTGAACAGCCCGCCCTTCTTGTCCATCTCCAGGACGACGTCCATCTCCCGCTCATCGGCGATGAACGTCAGCTCGACCTGGTTCACCCCGCGGTACTGCTGCGGCGGCAGGAACTCGATCTCCTGATAGAAGGGGAGCGTCTGCCGCGACCCCCGGATGTGCCCGCGCTCCATGTCCGCGCTCTTGAAGCGGAACCCGAGCTGGAAGAAGGCGTCGAGGATCGCCTGCTGGGCCGGGAGCGGATGCACCTGGATCGGGTCGAGGTCGCTGGAGTCCACCGCCCGGGCGATGTCCAGCTCCGTCACCACACCGATGTCCATCCCGTGCAGCCGCTGGCCCCCGATGCTCGTCACCGGGGTCTCCCAGGGGATCTCCAGCCCGAACGGCACCACGTGCACCGCCCCGGGCTGGATCTCGAAGGCGCCACCGAGCTGCTGCTTGGTGAAGACGATGTCCCGCTTGACCTCCTGGTCCCCGCTCTCGACCTCGACGCGTGCCTGGAGGCCGACGGAGAGCCCTTCGATCCTCTGTTCCACCGAGCCGCCCTGGATGCGCACCTCACCCTGGACGACGCCGCCCGGCACCACGTTCTCCTCGGTGAGCACCGTCTCCACGGAGGCGCCACCGGCACCGAGGCTCGCGAGCAGCTTCTTAAAGCCCATGTCCACTCCTTGTAGGTCTTGCTCCACGTCGAACGAACCACGAGCGTCCGTCGTTCCCCGGTAACCTCGGGCGCCATGATCGAGCCATCCGACCGTACGCCGCTTCCCCGGGCGTTCTTCGACCGCCCTGTCCTGGAGGTCGCACCTGACCTCCTCGGGGCCACACTGATACGCCAGACAGAGGACGGCCCGATCGAACTGCGCGTCACCGAGGTGGAGGCGTACGCGGGGGAGCTCGACCCGGGTTCCCACGCCTACCGGGGCCGCACGGCGCGCAATGACGTGATGTTCGGCCCGCCCGGTCATGCCTATGTCTACTTCACCTATGGAATGTGGCACTGCCTGAACGCCGTGTGCGGCCCCGAGGGCCGCGCGAGCGGGTGCCTGCTGCGCGCGGGGGAGATTCTGAGGGGTGCCGAGCTGGCCCGGAAGAGACGACTCTCGGCCCGCCATGACAAGGAACTGGCCAAAGGCCCGGCCCGGCTGGCGACCGCACTCGATGTCGACCGTTCCCTCAACGGCGCGGACCTCTGCGCCGGCGGCTCGGCCCCGCTCTCCCTGCTGCCCGGTCGGCCTCCCCATCCTGACCAGGTGAGGAACGGTCCCCGCACCGGAGTGGGCGGCGATGGCGCCCATCACCCCTGGCGCTACTGGATCGAGGGCGACCCCACGGTGAGCCCTTACCGCCCGCACGCGCCACGGCGCCGCACAACTTGACTCACTCCTTCACGCCGCCTAACGTAGCCCGAGCCGCTTGACACGGGCCCTGCTGTTCAGCATCCCGTAGCGGCCATCCACCTCACTTACGACGAACCCTCATCGGGTGTGATTTCGGCATGCCGAAATCAGAATCCGGTGGACTTGTGTGACTCGATTATGAGTCGCCGCGGGAATCGGCTAATGTGGTGGAGCGCCGAAAGGCAATCCCGTTAATTCGACCGGGAGTCAGGCCCGAAAGGATCTGATAAAGTCGGGTCAGCCGAAAGGCGAAGGCCACTCCAACGGCCACTGGATCGGAAAGTCAGCCGGAAACGGCGGGAAAAAGATCTGGTAAGGTTGGAAACACCGAAGGGAAGCGCCCGGAGGACCTGGTGAAAAGGGTCTGAAGGAAGCGTCCGTTCCTTGAGAACTCAACAGCGTGCCAAAAGT
>NZ_JBHVHF010000327.1:0-8042 GCF_042800315.1 Streptomyces sp. NPDC057638 | reverse complement strand
TCGCCGAGGTGCGGCCCCCCTCCCGTACCCGCGTCAGCCCCGCAGCAGCGCCCGCGCCACCTGCGCGAACGCGCCCTTCGGGTGGCCCCGGAACAGGGGCTCGGTGCCGAAGAGGGTGACCGGCGCGCCCGACGGGGTGACCGCGCTCACGATCGACGGCTGGCCCGCCGCCTGCGCCGGACCACCGACACCGGCCCCGCTCTCCCGCCAGTGGCCGGAGACCAGCGGGTTCCCGGTCCCGTACGACTGCTCCACCCGCACCCCGGCGCCCAGGCCGGTGAACCACAGCGGTGCGTAGACGAAGCTGTGCGCGGGCGCGCCCCCGGTGATGGCGCCGCCCGCGTTCCGTACGGTGACCACGCCGTTGGCGTCC
The DNA here is from genome assembly GCF_042800315.1 of Streptomyces sp. NPDC057638. NCBI lineage: Bacteria > Bacillati > Actinomycetota > Actinomycetes > Kitasatosporales > Streptomycetaceae > Streptomyces > Streptomyces sp. NPDC057638. Next base: position 7,669 of record NZ_JBHVHF010000327.1, on the reverse strand, counting down.
CGGTTGCCGGGCACCGCCGTCGCCGGGATCAGCCCGGTCGCCGAGGCGAAGGCCGCGCCGGTGAGGCCGACGCCGACCACCCCGACACCGCTGGCGGTGAACGCCTCACGCGCCGCCGGGGTCAGGGCCGCGTGGTTCAGCCCGGACGAGACGAACAGCACATCGGCCGACGTCCAGTCGAAGCCCGCGTTGAGGATCGCGGTCGAGACGGGCACCACGTCGAAGCCCATCTCGCGCAGGGCGTACTGCTCGCCCGCCGTGACCGCGGCCGCCACCCGGACCCGCTGGACCGGGCCCACCGCGCGCTCGGTGGCGCGGGTGAACCGGACCCCGTGGGTGCGCGCCAGTTCCATCGCCTGCTTCAGACCCGAGGCGGGCACGATCGCCGTGCCGTCCGCCGCGCGCTGCACCGGCACGCCCCGCGCCAGCAGCGCGTTCAGGGCGGCGATCTCGTTGGGGTCGTCCAGCCGCAGCTTCAGCCGCGCGGTGCGGGAGACCTCGCCGGTCGGCGCGGCCTCGGTCACCGTACGGGTCCCGCGCGGGAGTTCACCGGCGGTGGCCTTGTCGACCGTGGCGCCCCACAGCAGCCCCAGGCTCCAGCCCGAGATGTCGTACATCGCCTCGACCGCGCCGCTGATGTCACGGCCCTCGGCGAGCATCACATTGGCGATGCCCCGCTTGGGCTGGCGCATGTCGACGACATACGACCCGGCCGGGTAGCTCTTTCCGGCCAGCCGGAACGAGCGGTACGCCCGCTCCACCCGTACGTCATTGGCGATCAGATGGTCGACCAGCCGCTTCGCCGCCGTGGCGCTGCGCTGGCCGTTGCCCGACGGGATGACGTACGCACGCGGGAACGTGGTCGTGTAGACGTCCTCCGGGCCGATGCCCGGCACCCCGGGCACGGTCTCCGGCGAGATCGGCCGCTGGGCCTCGCCCGCCGCGCCCCGGCGGAACGTCTCGATCTGGTCGACCAGCAGCGAGGCGCTGTTGGCCTGGACGAAGTCGAGGGTGGCCCGCATCGAGGCTTCCGCGATGTCGGTGTTGATGGCCGCGCGGCGGCGCAGTTCGGTCACCGGCAGGGAGTCGTACGAGGCGTTGTTGACCCGCAGCGGGAACTCGATGGTGTGCGAGGCCACCGCGCCCTGGAACGGCATGTACTGCGGGGTGAAGATCGGCGGCCAGTCGTCCCAGCCCTCGGCCTGGTCCCGGAACGGGATCTCGACCGGGTACACCCCGTCCTTCTCGGCCGTGTAGCCGAGGCCGTTGACGGCCTTCTCCATGCCGAGCGCGTTGGCGTAGGAGTTCTTCAGGAACAGGTCGTACTCGTAGTTCTCGCCGTGCGGCGGGGTCGTCGGCTCGATCAGAGTGCCGTTGACGTACCCGTGCAGATCGAGCATCACGGCGGGCTGCTTGTCGATGGCGATCCGGCGGATGGTCCGCGACTCGGGCTGGGTGGCGGTGATGAAGTCCCGGTTGAGGTCGAAGCCGTTGGCATTGGCGCGGGTACCGGCGACCCGGCCGTCGGGGTTGGCGGTGACGTTGAGATAGATCCGGGTCCGCTTCAGCAGGGCGGCGGTCCCGGAGTCCTGGGCCGTCGCCAGCTTCTCGATCAGCCGCAGGGCGGCGTCCGTGCCCTCCCACTCATTGCCGTGGATGTTGTTGTTGAGGAAGACGGGGGTCTTGTACGACGCCTTCAGACGGCGGTCCCCGGCGGCCAGCGCGGGCGCGTTCTCGATCCGCTCCCGCATCCGCTCCTGGTCACGGACCTGACCGGCGCTCTCCGGCGCCGTCACGGTCACCAGATACATCTCCCGGCCGGTCACCGAACGGCCGGTGACCTCCACACTGACCCGGTCACCGAGCCGCTGGAGCTCATTGAGCTTCGGGGCGAGGGCGTGGTACGGGGCCAGACCCAGCTTGATGGACTTGTCGGCCGGGTTCACGGCGGGCGCCTTCAGCGCGGTGCGCCGGGGATAGGCGGCCAGGCTCTCGGCCCAGTCCGTCCCCTTGCCGCCGTGGCGCGCCACCGCCCCGGACCACGAACCGCCGCCGGGTCCGTGCGGCGTCCCGGCCCGCGCCGAGTCGCTCGCCCCCCGCTCCCGGGTCGCGGTCTCCGGCGGTACGGGAGCGGTGGCCCCGCTCGGTGCGGACGGCCCGCCGGGGGCGGCGACCGCCTGGGTCGGGGCGAGCAGCAGCGCCGCCGTGAACGCGGCGCCCGCCGCCAGGGCGGGTCTGGATATGTGCATGGAAAACCTCCGGGTGGTGCGGGGGTCGGCCGTCGTGCGCACGTCACACGGCCAGTGAGGCACGTCTACCGGCTGGAGTTGGCGACAATCAAGCCTTGATTTCCGGCCGGGCTTCTGGCATGTCCCGGTGTCAGTGGTGCCCGATAGGGTGTTCCCATGCGTGATCTAGGGGTGGGTTTCGGCTATCTGTTGAAGGGCCAGCGCTGGGTCGGCGCGCACGGCCGGTGGTTCGGGCTGGGCCTGCTGCCCGGCCTGGTGACCCTGGTGGTGTACGCGGCCGCGCTGGTGGGCCTCGCCTATGGCGCGGACGACCTGATCGGCTGGGCGACACCGTTCGCCGACGACTGGTCCTCGCCCTGGCTGGGGCTCTTCCGGGGCTTTCTGACCGCCCTGTTGTGGGTCTTCGGGCTCTTTCTCGCGGTGATCACCTTCACCGCCGTGACCCTGCTGGTGGGAGACCCCTTCTACGAGTCGCTCTCCGAGGAGGTCGACCGCAGCGAGGGCGGCGAGGTGCCCGAGTCGGGGCTCTCCTTCGGCCGTGACCTGTGGATCTCCGCCCGGGACTCACTGCGGATCCTGGTGCGGGTCGCCTGCTATGGAGTGCTGCTCTTCGCGGCGGGCTTCATCCCCGTCATCGGACAGACCGTGGTCCCGGCCATAGGCTTCGCCGTCTCCGGCTTCTTCCTGGCGGAGGAGCTGGCGGCGGTGGCGCTCCAGCGGCGGGGCGTGCAGCTGAAGGAGCGGCTGACGCTGCTGCGCGGCCGCAGGATGCTGGCGCTCGGCTTCGGGGTGCCGCTGACGCTGGCGTTCCTGATCCCCTTCGTCGCGGTCTTCCTGATGCCGGGCGCGGTGGCGGGCGCGACGCTGATGACCCGCGATCTGACGGGCGAGGACGAGGGGCGGAGCGCCGCCCTGGACCCCGGCGCCGCCCGGTCCTGACGGTGCCGGTGCCGTGCCCCGCGTCCACAGAGCGGGGGCACGGCCGGTACGGAAGCGGTCAGACGGCCAGCTCCGCGACGGCCAGGCCCGGGGCGGCCGAGCCCGCCGAGGCCAGCGGGGTGCCGTCCGGGCCCCAGACGCCGCTGCGCCCCGGACAGGGACCCAGATCGCTGGGGCCGCACTGGTTCGCCATCGCGACATACATCCCGTTGCGCCGGGCCCGTTCGGGATAGACCGCGTCGAAGGAGTCATTGCCCTCCTCCAGGACCGAGCTGGCCAGATAGAGCCGGCAGCCGTCCTCCCGGGCCCGCTCGGCGATCTCGGGGAACCGGTTGTCGTAGCAGACCGTCAGCGCGCAGCGCACCCCGTCGACCGTGAAGCGGCCGTCCCGCTCGCCCGCCGCGAACAGCTCCCGCTCCACCCCGTGCAGATGCCGCTTGTCATAGCGGGCGAGCTGCTTCCCGTCCGGGCCGAGCACCAGGGAGGAGATGGCGGCCCGGCCGTCCTCCCGCAGGGCCACCGCGTTCACCACCGCCACCGTGCCGGTCGCCCGGCATGCCTCCCGTACCGGGTCCAGCCGGGCGTCGTCCACCGCCAGCACCAGATCGGGGCGGCGGGCGACCAGCTCCATCCCGTACCCGGTGACGGCCAGCTCCGCGAAGAGGACGAGACGCGCGCCCTGGCCGGCGGCGGTGTGGACGGCGGTGGCGATGGCGCGGACATTGCCCTCGACATCGCCGGGGACGGAGTCGAACTGCGCTGCGGCGATCTTCATACGGTCATGGTGATCGCCGGGGCGGGAAAGGTCCAACGCCGTCCGTGGCCCTGACCGCCCGGCCGTGACCGCCCGGCCGTGGCCCCCGGCCCTGGCTCCCGGCGCGGCTTACCGCTTCGCCGCGACCCGGATGATGGCGCGGACCTGGTCCACGATGTCCCGGCGGTTCTGGAGGAAGGCCGGGTCGGTGATCTCCGTGGTGTTGCCGGGGCCGAACTCCAGTACCGGGGTGTGGACATGGCCCCCGGGCGTGGTCAGGCCCAGCCGGTCGCGCAGCAGGGTGGCCCGGTAGGCGATCTCGTTGGAGAGGTAGTTGCCGCCGCCGCCGACCCGGGCGGTCGAGCCGGGCGTCGGACCGTCGGGGCGGACCACGGGCGCGGTGGCACCGGCCGGGATCTCGGTCACGGAGGTGTTGTCGTAGACCGGGAAACGACCCGTGGGGGCGGCGGTGATCGCCGTGTGCGGCAGGGTCGACGTGGTCCACTGCGGCTGGGTCGCCGGGTCGGTGACCGGGACGGTCTCGGTGCGCGAGATGTTCTCGTTGTCCGGGAAGCCGCCGCGCCAGGCGCCGTTGTGGCGCTCGATGTCGATCCGGCCCGGCCTGCCCTGGCTCACGGTGGTGAAGACATCGGCCCGGGCCAGCGGTGTGCGCAGGGCCTTCTCCACCGTACCGTCGGCGAAGTCCTGCCAGCGGACCGGGAAGATCGCGGTCTCCACCCGCGCCGGGCCGTCCGCCGTCTGGATCCAGGTGCCGTCCAGTGCCAGCGCGGTGGCACCGGACGGATTGCTGATGCGGATGTCACGGTCGAGGGTGAAGGGATCGAAACCGGTCATCACCACCCGCTTGACGGGGGCGCCCCGGTGGCGCTGGCCGCGCGGGAAGTCCATCGAGTCCTGGCCGCGCGAGGTCTCCTCCAGCTCCGCCAGCAGCTTGGCGCGGGCCCGGTCCCCGACCGGGAACGCGGGCTGCCACTGCCGCAGTTCCCGGGTCATCCCCAGCCGCGCCCAGTACAGCGGCCGGTCGTCGTCCCGGGCGAGATCGCCCGCCAGCGGCCCGCGTCCCTGCACCCGGTCCACGGCCCGCTGCCACAGCGCCGCGCCATGGCGCTCGACCACCCGCTCGGCCTGCTTGGCCGTCCGGGCGTTCGCCAGCGCCGCCGCGAACCGGGGGGCCACGGTGGCGAACCCACTACGCCGCAGGATCTCCTGGGGCACGGCCCGCTCCAGCCGGGCCTCCTCGACGGTCGGCGGGACGGCCCGCACGGCGGGAGTCGCGGCGGGCGCCGGGGCGGCGGCGGTCGGGGCCGGGACCGCGAGGGTCAGGGCGGCGGCGAGCGCGGTGCCGGTGACCGTGGCGCGGGCGCGTATCGGGGACATGGGGAATCCTTCCGTCGGGTAGGCGGAAGTATCGCCCCATGATCATCGTTCCGGCCAGACCCGCCGGGCGCCCCCTCGGGAGCGGGCAGGCGGGTACGGGAGCGGGCGGTACGGGGACAGGCGGTACGGGAGCGGTACGGGGTCGCCCCCGTACCGCCGGAACGCCGCCCCCGTACCGTCTCCGAGCGCCGCCGGGGCCCTACTCGGGGGCCTTCTCCGCCGTGATGTTGCGGTAGGCGATCTCCGCGAGCGCGCCCTGGCCCGACTTGTTCGGGTGGAACCAGTCCCACTTGCTGAGCAGTTCGTCCTCGAAGCGGTAGTCGAAGACCGCGCCCCCGTCATAGCGGCAGCGGTCGTCCCCGGCGCAGACCTCCTTGAGGATCCGGTTGTAGGCGACGACCCGGTCCTGCACCAGCGCGCGCCGGTCGTTGGCCTTGGTGCTCAGATCCTCCGAGTCGCCGAGCATGGTGGCGCAGATGCCCAGCTTCCACACCGCGCGGCCCAGCGGGTTCTCCCGGCCGATCGACCACAGCCGCTTCAGGTCGGGCACGCTGGAGACATAGACCTGGGTCGTGGGCGCCGCGCGGCGCAGCTCCTCCAGCGCGGCGGTGAAGGAGGCCCGGAACTCCTTCACCGGGGTCATCAGCGCGGTGGAGTCGGCACAGGCGTCGTTGGAACCGACCATCACGGTCACCAGCTCGGGGCGCTTGGCCGCCGCCTTCGCCATCTGGGCGGTCAGATCGGCGACCTCCGCCCCCGTACGGGCGTAGTTCCACGAGCGGTCGGCGAGAGCCTCCGGCGCGCTCCCGATCAGCCGGGCCGCCAGGGAGCGGACCTTGGTGTCGGTGCCGGTGGCCCAGGAGACCTCCGGGCAGTCGGAGAGGACCACACAGGCGTCGAAGCCCCGGGTGATCGAGTCGCCCACGGCCGCGATCGTGGCCGGGCTGCGGTTCCAGGCCGGGGCCTCCCGCTTCTTGGCGGGGGCGCCCTTGGTGGAGGAGTCCTGATCCGACAGGACGTCACACCCGGTGAGCGCGGCGGTGGTCAGCACGGTCCCGGCGGTGAGGACGGCGACGGCGCGCCCGCGCCGCCGCCGGAGTGTCAGGGGTCCGTCCGAACGGGTGGTCCCTGGGTCAGGGATGACGGTCCGGTGGTGCGTCGAGTCGGTGGTCTGGTGGCTCCGGCGTCCTGCGCGCATCCGCGTCCCCTCCGTGTCGCCTTCCCCGTACGGAGGCATCCCCGGACGTGGCCGCCCGGGGGACCCGCCGGGTGAAAGCTCGGTACGTACCGTCCCCCGGACCGAGATTACGTCACCCCTTGGACCCCTACGCACGGTAGCTTTTCCCCGTCGGCCCAGCGAACATCGTGCTCATCGGATCCCAGCGCTCCGGTCAACTCCATCACGTCACGTACTGTCCCTTTTGTGGAGATTACCTCTCGATGCTGTTTACTGAGGCCGCTGGGAAGACGATCCTCGTCCCACACTGGAGGTCCCGGTGACGACACGTGGCGTTCTGTACGTTCACTCCGCACCGCGCGCCCTGTGCCCCCATGTCGAATGGGCGGTCGCGGGCGTGCTCGGTGTGCGGGTGCAGCTCGACTGGATCCGGCAGCCCGCGTCGCCGGGCACCTGGAGAGCGGAGTTCTCCTGGCAGGCACAGGTCGGGACCGCCTCCCAACTGGCCTCCGCGCTGCGGGGATGGCAGCTGCTGCGGTTCGAGGTCGCCGCCGAGCCCTGTGCGAGTGCCGAGGGCGAGCGGTACAGCGCCACACCCGAGCTGGGCATCTTCCACGCGGTCACCGGGATACACGGCGACATCCTGATCCCCGAGGACCGGCTGCGGGCGGCGCTCGCCCGCGCGGCCCAGGGCGAGACCGACCTCCAGGCGGAGATCGAGAAACTGCTGGGCAAGCCCTGGGACGATGAGCTGGAGCCCTTCCGCTACGCGGGCGAGGGCGCGCCTGTCCGCTGGCTGCACCAGGTGGTCTGACCGGCCGGTGAGGGCGCGTCAGCGCGTGCTCCCGGACGCCACGGCCGGTCCCGTGCCGCTCCCGTGGCCCGGCTCGGGTGCTTCTCCGGCCCGGCGTCGCTCCGCCCGCCGTGGCGGACCGTGGTGAGGTGCCGTGGTGGTCCCGGCCCCTTCCGCCGCCCGGGTCCGGCGCCCTGCCCGCGCGTCGGGGCCCGCCCGGCTCCGTCCCGCCGTCAGGGCCGTCGCCGCCGTACGGAGACGGGCTCCCTGCCCCGGCGGTCCCGTCCCCGCCCGCACCCGGGGTGACCCGGCGTCAGGCCCGGATTTCCCCCGGCACACCGACATGCCGACGCCCTGAC
>NZ_JBHVHF010000326.1:0-8046 GCF_042800315.1 Streptomyces sp. NPDC057638 | reverse complement strand
AGTAGCGTCGTCCTCCCCCTGTGACGAAGTCCAGGGGGAGGGTCTGGCGGGGTCTGGTGCGTGCGATCGCAAGGCGGAGGAGGGAGTCAATGCGGAGCATTGGCGACCGACGACAACGCGGCGAGCGTGCGTGCCAGGGCACGGCGGACAGACGGGAATTTGACGACACGACCTAGCGCCGTCCTCCCCCTGGACTCCGTCCGGGGGGAGGGTCCGGCCGGGGTCCGGTGCGGCGGTTCCCGCGGGGAGGGTCCCGGGGCGGACGAAGCCGGCCACCACGGGGGCGCCTCTCCCGGGCCGTCAGGGCCATGGGGCACCCCACCCAGGTTCCACCCCGGAGGCACCCTCCTCCAGGCTCCCGGGCCCGGGGGCACCCCCTCCAGGCTCCGGAACACCCCTCCCCGGGCCGCCAAGCCCGGGGAGGGCCCGTGCCGGACCTCGCCAGACAGACGGGATGGTGAGGACACGACCGAGCCCCCCGGATCCGTACCCCTGTCCCGCTTCCCCCCGGACCGGTGAGAGCCGGTCCCGGCCGGTGTCCGACGTCGTGCCGCCGTGGAGCGCGGCGGCATTGTTCCCTCCGGAAAGGACAAGCATGAGCATCGTCGAGGAAGGGCCCGCGCCCGTCGTGGCGGCGGCACCCCCGTCCATGGGCTCGCGCGTGGCGGAGCTGGCCGAGCTGCGTCAGCGCGCGATCGACGGGCCGAGTGCCAAGGCGACCGCGACCCAGCACAAGAAGGGCAAGCTCACCGCCCGTGAACGACTGGAACTCCTCTTCGACAAGGACACGTTCACCGAGACGGAAACGTTTCGCCGACATCGCGCCACCGGCTTCGGCCTGGAGGACAAGCGCCCCTACAGCGATGGCGTGATCACCGGTTACGGCCGGGTCGAGGGCCGTACCGTCTTCGCCTACGCCCATGACTTCCGCATCTTCGGCGGGGCGCTCGGCGAGGCCCACGCACAGAAGATCCACAAGGTGATGGACCTGGCCGAGAAGGCGGGCGCGCCGATCGTGGGCCTCTGCGACGGCGCGGGCGCGCGGATCCAGGAGGGTGTCACCGCGCTCGCGGGCTACGGCGGCATCTTCCAGCGCAATGTCCGCAACTCCGGGGTGATCCCGCAGATCAGCGTGATCATGGGCCCGTGCGCGGGCGGCGCCGCCTACTCCCCCGCCCTGACCGACTTCGTCTTCATGGTGCGCGGCACCTCGCAGATGTTCATCACCGGCCCGGACGTGGTCCAGGCGGTGACGGGCGAGGAGATCACCCAGGACGGCCTCGGCGGCGCCGATGTCCACGCCTCGCTGTCCGGGGTCGCGCACTTCGCGTACGACGACGAGGAGCGCTGCCTGGAGGACGTACGGCATCTGCTGGCCTATCTGCCCTCCAACAACCGCCAGCACCCGCCGTCGGAGGAGAGCGACGACCCGGCGGACCGGCGCACGGAGAACCTGGCGGACCTGGTGCCCGCCGACCCCAACCGGGCGTACGACATGCACGCGGTGATCGAGTCCATCGCCGACCACGGCGAGTACTTCGAGGTCCACGAGCGCTGGGCGCAGAACATCATCTGCGCGCTCGCGCGGCTCGGCGGCGAGGTCGTCGGCATCGTGGCCAACCAGCCGCAGTCGATGGCGGGTGTGCTGGACATCGAGTCCTCGGAGAAGGCCGCCCGCTTCGTCCAGATGTGCGATGCCTTCAATATCCCGCTGGTGAGCCTGGTGGACGTGCCCGGCTTCCTGCCGGGTGTCGACCAGGAGCACAACGGCGTGATCCGCCACGGCGCCAAGCTGCTCTACGCCTACTGCAACGCCACCGTCCCGCGTATCTCCCTGGTGCTGCGCAAGGCGTACGGCGGCGCCTACATCGTGATGGACTCCCGCTCCATCGGTACCGACATCGCGCTGGCCTGGCCGGTCAACGAGATCGCCGTGATGGGCGCGGAGGGCGCGGCCAACGTGGTCTTCCGCCGGGAGATCGCCGCGTCCGAGGACCCCGACGCCACCCGGCAGCAGCGGATAGCGGAGTACCGCGAGGAGCTGATGCACCCGTACTACGCGGCGGAGCGCGGACTGGTCGACGATGTCATCGACCCCGCCGACACCCGTTCCGCCCTGATCGGCGCGCTGGCGATGCTGCGGGACAAGCACGCGCCGCTGCCCACGCGCAAGCACGGCAACCAGCCACAGTAAGGCCGGTTCCCCCGCACTCCGCGATCCCTCCCGGATCTCCCGCGCATCCGCGCATCCCAGCGATGGAAGAACGAGTCCCCGAACGTCCAAGGAGGAGTACATGGCGTCTCGCGCGATCAACCCGATGGTGGCCGCCACCGAGCTGCTCACGGCTCAGTCATGGCGGGTCACCAGCGGTGCGCCGAGCGCGGAGGAGGTCGCCGCCATCGCGGCGGTGCTCTCCGCCGTGCTGAGCGAACGGGCCACCGCCGACGCGGACGGCTCGCGCGGTACGCGGCGGAACGGCGCGCCCTGGCGCCCGTCCGCCGTACGCCGCAGGGCGGCCACCTCATGGGCCGCCGGAGCGTCCCCGAGCTGGAAGAACGCCGCCTGAACCAGCGCTGTGGCCAGGGGCTCCAACCGCCCCTGGCCACCGTGTTCGCCAGAGCTCGCCCGTGCGTGTCCCCACGGATGATCGCTCGCTCCCACTCGTCATCGCTCGTCGATACCGCTTGCGGCACGCGTCCCTGACCGGCCTCCGCGCGGCCATCTGGCCCGGCGGCCCTCCCGCCCCCACCCGGGGCCGTTCGACCCACCACCTGTCGCCACCGTGAGAAACCCCATCGGGTGGCGCCCCGCACGGGAGCACCACCGCCCCGTGCGCCGCGGGCGGGTCGAGGTACGACACGATCACACGGGGATTCCCACCCGCGTCCACCCGGTCCGCCAGGACGGCGACGGCCGACCCGGCCGCCCCCCGGTACGCGCGCCCGGACCACCTCCCCCCGGCCGCCGATCGGCGACCCTCCGGCACCGTACGCGTACGACGAGCCCATCGCGCGGCACGCGCCTGACGACGCATCGCGCGGCACGCGTCACGCGTCCGACGGCACCGGCCGGGCACCCGTCGGCGGGCACCCGTCGAACTCCACCCCTCAGCGCGGGCGCCTGTCCCGCGCCACCCGTCAGTGCGCCGGGCTGAGCGGTGAACTCCCCTCCGCCCGTACGGTGCCCTCCAGATGGGCCGCCGTCAGGCGCGGCAGCAGCAGCCGCCAGAGCCGGGTGGAGACACTGCGGCCCACCCACTGGGGATCCGAGCGCGCCAGGGCCTCCAGGCCCACCGTCGTCGCCGCGATGACCGCCAGCGCGTCCTCGGGACGCACCCCGTCGGCCAGCGCGCCCTCCTTCTCCAGGACCGTGAGCGCCTCGGCGGTCCAGTCCACCCAGTAACGCCGCAGATCGGCACGGCAGTTCCAGGTGGCGTCCGCGCTCAGTCCGAAGCCCGCGCGCAGGATCACATCCCCCTGGAGCCGCTCGGCGAGCAGATGGGTGGCGTCGACCAACCGCTGGAAGGACGGCGCGCCGTCCCCGTGCCAGGGCATGAGGATCCGGCGTAGCTCGCCAAGGGCGACCTCCTCGACTTTCTCGGCGAGCGCGTTCTTGTTGGCGAAGTGAAAGTGCAGTGCGCCGTTACTCACCCCGGCTCTGGAACTGATCTCGGTGATCGAGGAGGACGCGAAGCCCTCCGCGTCGAACACCTCGGCGGCCGATCGGATCAGTGCCTGACGCGTACGGACCGCCCGCTCCTGTTTCGTCATGTCGTGCTCCGTGGTCGGGGCCCCGACCCGGAATGAGGGATGGGGCAGGAAACCCAGTGTATATAAACCGCGCATGCGGTATCTATTTAGGGGTCAAAGGTGTCTCAAATGAGCAGGCTGGTCAGAGCATGCGGAGCGACAGACTCCATCTGCCGCTCACCAGGGGTTACCCGGTGAGCGGCGGATCTACGCACAACACGAACCGGGTGCGCGGTTCGCCTCGTACCCCTCTCCCCTGCCGGAAGGCCGTGCTGACAGCCAGTCACTGACGGCGTTCCGCGACGCGTGGGTCCGGAACACTTCGGTGTAGAGGGAACCCATCACGTCGATCTCATGTCGTCCGCAAGAGGGATGGGTCATGGTGGCCGGGAATCCTGTCCTGCGCCGGTGCGGTCACCCATGAGCACGGCGTGGGCCGCCCCTGGCCCGCGACCGCGGGCAGGGGGAGCGAGGGAGAAGGGGAGGAACATGGCCAGCCACTGGTTCCGGCGGTTCGGTCCGGCAGCGCCCAGCGGGGCCCCGCGACTGATCTGCCTTCCGCACGCGGGCGGAGCCGCCAGCGCCTATCTGGCGCTGTCCAGGGAGCTGACACCGGAGTTCGACGTCCTCGCCGTCCAGTACCCAGGGCGGCAGGACCGCCGCATGGAGCAACCCGTGGAGTCCATCCACGGACTCGTCTCCGGACTGCTGGAGGAGCTGTTGGCCCTGGACGGACGCCCGTTCGCCTTCTTCGGTCACAGCATGGGCGCGGTGATCGCCTACGAGGTGACCCGGGAACTGGAGCGGCGCTCCGAGCCGGGGCCCGAACGGCTCTTCCTCTCCGGCAGGTTCGCGCCCACCCCCCAGGGCGGCGCGAGCGACCGGCTCCGCACCGACGCGCAGATCATCGCGATGATCCGCAGGCTGGGGGGCACGGTGGGCCAGGTCTTCGACGACCCCGACCTGCTGGAGATGGTGATGCCCCCACTGCGCGCCGACTACCGCGCGATCGGCTCCTACACCTGGCGGGCGGGCCCCCTGCTCTCGGTCCCGCTGACCATCCTCGTCGGCGACCAGGACCCGGTCGTCCCGGTCGAGGCCGCCGACGCCTGGCGCGGCCACACCCGGGCCGCCTCGGAGCTGAGGGTGCTGCCCGGCGGACACTTCTATCTGGACCAGAACACCGATGAGCTGGCCCGGACCGTCCGTACCCGGTTCTCTCCCGTCCCGGCCTCCGACGCGGCCTGACGGCGGTACGGAGCGGGCCGGGCGGCCCGCTCCGTACCGGTTCACCGCCCACTCTCCGCAGGAGCATCCGTTCCCCGGCGATGAGCCCCTGATGAGCGCCCCGGCCAACAATCGAGAAGGCAACCTGGTTCCCTTCCGAGCCCGATGACCGCAACGGGCCCCAGCGCGCCGGGACAGGAGAGTGCGACGTGCGGTTCAATCTCATCGGCCCGTTCGAGATCGTGTGCGACGACGGAGAGGTACGGCTGCCGACCACACCGAAGGTGTGCCAGACGCTCGCACTGCTGCTCACGCGCCCGAACGAGGTCGTCCCCGCGGAGCTGCTCATCCAGGAGCTGTGGGGCGACCGGCCCCCACGCAGCGCGCACGCCACGGTCCAGACCTATATCCACCAGGCCCGCCGGGTGCTCGAACCCTGCTGGACGGGCGAGGACCAGTTGCTGGTCACCCGGCCGCTGGGCTATCTCATCCAGGTCCCCCGGGACGACGTCGACATCACCCTCTTCGAGCGGCTGGTGGACCGGGCCGGGGCGGAGCTGGAGCGGCGGATGCCCGACGCGGCGGCCCGCAGTCTGCGGTCCGCGCTCGCGCTGTGGCGCGGCCCGGTGCTCTCCAGCGTCCCCACCGGGCAGATCCTCGGCGGACGTGTGGCCCATCTCGCGGAGCTGCGGATCCGCGCGCTGGAGCTGCGGATCGAGGCCGACAACCAGCTCGGACGGCACCGGGAGAACATCCCCGAACTCCGCTCGCTGGTCCATGACTACCCGCTGAACGAGTGGTTCCATGGCCAGTTGATCCATGCCCTGCACCGGGCGGGACGGCGGGCGGAGGCCCTCCAGGCGTACCAGAGCCTGTACCGGATCCTCAGCACCGAACTGGGACTTGAGCCCTCCACCGAGCTCCAGCACCTCCAGCTGGCCGTGCTGGACCCCAGCGGGGCACACCGCCCGGCGACGCTGGGCGCCTGAGGCGCTCCTCCGGCCGGGGAGGGCTCCCTCCGCCTCCCGATCCCCACGGCCGGACGAGCGCGGGCGGCGCCCACCGACCGCCGGAACGCCTCCGCCCCCGGCGCGGCGTCTCCGTCCCGTCCGCCTTCACCGCTCGCGAGAGCCCCCCGTCACCTCCCGTCGGCCCCGCACATCGGTTCTGGTCCTCGTCCTAGTCCTGGCCCGCGTCCCGTTCCCGTGCCGCCCGTTCTGGGAGAGCCTCGGATCCGGGAGACACCGCGCGAACGCCGGGGCGTCCGGGTCCCAGGTGAGTGGGTCCGGGACGTCCGCGCGGCCGGCTCCCCGCGCCCGGGCGCGCTGATGGCCCCGACCGGCCCTCCCCTCCCTGGGTCGTGTCGTCAAAGTCCCGCCTGTCCGCCGTGCCCTGGCACGCACGCTCGCCGCGTTGTCGTCAGTCGCCAATGCTCCGCATTGGCTCCCTCCTCCGCCTTGCGATCCCACGCACCAGACCCCGCCAGACCCGCCCTCCGGGCGGACGACGCTACTTTGAAGACACTCCCCGGGTGCCATCAGGCAGACTCCCCGCAGAACGCCCGCCACCGCCCCGCTCCCCGCAGAGCCCGTACCCCAACCCGCCCCCGCTCCCCGCGGAGCCCGTACACCCGTACCACCCACCCTCACCGACGAGAACAGAGGAACCGCCCATGCCGTCCACCGCCGCCACCGACTGGCTCGCCAGCGTCGAAGCCGCGCTCCAGCGCCGCGACCCCGGCGAACCGGAGTTCCACCAGGCCGTACAGGAGGTGCTGGAGTCGCTCGCGCCGGTGGTCGCCGCCCGGCCCGAACTCCGCGAGCACCGGGTGGTCGAACGGCTCGTCGAGCCCGAGCGCCAGGTGATCTTCAGGGTGCCGTGGCAGGACGACCAGGGCGGGGTCCGGATCAACCGGGGCTTCCGGGTGGAGTTCAACAGCGCGCTCGGCCCCTACAAGGGCGGGCTGCGCTTCCACCCCTCGGTCAACCTCGGCATCGTGAAGTTCCTCGGCTTCGAGCAGATCTTCAAGAACGCCCTGACCGGCCTCGGCATCGGCGGCGGCAAGGGCGGCAGCGACTTCGACCCCCGGGGCCGCTCCGACGCCGAGGTCATGCGGTTCTGCCAGTCCTTCATGACCGAGCTGCACCGCCATCTCGGCGAGCACACCGACGTACCGGCCGGGGACATCGGCGTCGGCGGCCGGGAGCTGGGCTATCTCTTCGGCCAGTACCGGCGGATCACCAACCGCTGGGAGGCCGGGGTCCTCACCGGCAAGGGCACCGGCTGGGGCGGCTCGCGCGTCCGCACCGAGGCGACCGGCTACGGCAACGTCCTCTTCACCGCCGAGATGCTCAAGGTCCGCGGCACGGACCTGGAGGGACGCCGGGTCACCGTCTCCGGCTCGGGCAATGTCGCCCTCTACACCGTCGCGAAGGCGCAGCAACTCGGCGCCCATGTCGTCACGGTCTCCGACTCCGGCGGCTATGTGATCGACGAGAAGGGCATCGACCTGGCCCTGCTCCAGCAGATCAAGGAGGTCGAGCGCGGCCGCGTCAGCGACTACGCGGAGCGCCGCGGCACCTCGGCCCGCTATGTCACCGAGGGCAGCGTGTGGGAGGTCCCCACCGATGTGGCCCTGCCCTCCGCCACGCAGAACGAACTGACCGAGACCGACGCCATCGCCCTGGTGCGCAACGGCGTCACGGCCGTCTCCGAGGGCGCCAACATGCCCACCACCCCCGAGGCCCTGCGCGTCCTGCGGGAGGCGGGCGTCGCCTTCGGCCCGGCCAAGGCCGCCAACGCGGGCGGAGTCGCCACCAGCGCCCTGGAGATGCGGCAGAACGCGGCGCGGGACTCCTGGACGGCGGACCGGGTCGAGGACGAACTGGCGGGCGTGATGCGCTCCATCCACGACACGGCGTACGAGACGGCCGAGCGCTACGGCCGCCCCGGCGACTACGCGACGGGCGCCAACATCGCCGCCTTCGAACGCGTCGCCGACGCCGTCCTGGCCCAGGGCCTCATCTAGGACACCGCGCCGGGCGCACCCCCGGGCCGGGGGCCCGGGGG
>NZ_JBHVHF010000325.1:0-8157 GCF_042800315.1 Streptomyces sp. NPDC057638 | reverse complement strand
TACTACTGGGCCTCGGGGGCTCGGCTTTGTTTATACGCGCCCGGGGGGGGGGGGGGGCCCGGGGGCGCGGCCGGCGTGCGGCCGTCCGCGCCGGTGACCGTGACCGTTCCGGCTCCGGTCGCTATGCGGCGACCAGCGCGGGTACGGGGGACCGCTGATCGATCCAGACCTCCGCCAGATCCCGCCGGGCGCGTGCCACCCGGGAACGTATGGTCCCCACCGGGCAGCCGAGCACGTCGGCGGCCTCGGCGTAGGAGAGACCGATCAACCGGGTGAGCACGAAGGCGTGTTGCCGTCCGGGCTCCAGCTCCCGGACCGCGTCCCAGAAGGCCACCGACTCCTCGAAGCCGGGGGTCTGGTGGGAGCGCGCCGCGCGGTCGGCGGCGCCCAGCCAGTCGGTGGTGTCGGCGATACGGGGCCGGGCCGCGGCCCTGCGGTAGCGGTCGACGACCACGCGCCGGGCGATGGAGAGCAGCCAGGACCGTGCGCAGGAGCGCCCGGCGAATCTGCTCAGCCCGGTGAGGGCGCGTTCGTAGGTCTCCTGGGTGAGGTCGTCGGCGCCGGGGACATCGGCGGTGAGATGGGCGACGAACCGCCGTACGTCCTCGTACGTGGCGTGGACGAAGAGTTCGGCCGCGCGGCGGTCACCGTGCCCGGCGGCCAGGGCCCAGGTGGTGATCTCGGCGTCCCGGTCGTCCCGGTCCGGCCGGGAGGGCGCGGTGGCGCCGGGAGCGGACGGCCCCCGCCTCGGTCCGGGAGGCCCGGCCGGGGGCGAGGAAGCCGCCATGGAGAGCGGTGCGGAGAGCGGCGCGCCGTCGGCGACCGGTAGGGAGGGGGCCGGTAGGGAGGGGTCCGGAACCGGCGGTCTCGGCACCGTGGCCGGGGCCGGGTTGAGACATCCGGGCAGGGAGTCGTGATGCCTCGGCAGGGAGGTGCGGACCCTCAGCCGGAGATGGCGGTTCCGCGGGATGAGCGTGGGGAGTTCCGGCGGGAGCCCGAGGTCTCCGGGGAGCCCGTGATCTTCAGGAAGGCCGAGGTCTCCTGAAGGAGCGGAGGGAGCGGGGGGAGCCGGAGGAGCGAGCATGGAAAACATGACAAAACGTCCTTCGCGTCCAAGTGGAAGCCCGGTGGGGCGGGGTGATCGACTCAGGACGGAAGGAGCGGGGGCCCACGCCGGGAGAGCCCCCGGAGGAGTAAGAAGGAGTCGGGCCGCCGGACCGGGACCCGGTGGTCCAGGGCGACGGCCACGCTGGGCAGCCGTGGCGGTTCGCCGCCCAGTACCTCGCGGATGAGCCGCAGCACGGCCCGGATGCCGGAGGTGAACAGGGTGAGCGCCCGCCCGAGTTGGACGAGTGCCCGCTCCCCGCGCCAGAGCCACCAGCCGCAGACCGCTCCGGCCAGCAGATGGGCCCCGGCCATGCCGAAGGTCAGCAGGGAGGGGTCGAAGAGGGCGTGGGGGGAGAGCGGTTCGGGCGGTGGGCCATCGGTCAGGGGGGTGTGTCCGGGGCGGTGACCCGCGTTGTGTGTCCGCCCCGAGGCGCCCCCGCCGGGCCCGTGGGGGGCCGCGCCGAAGAGCACATGGAGCAGGGGCTGTCCCAGGGCGATGGCGCCGACAACGACCGGAGCGGAACGTTCCGCCCGGGTGAGCCACCAGGCGGCGGCACAGACCGGGGGCAGGGCCAGCGCATAGCCCCAGGGGGAGGGGGAGACACCGGACGACAGGTCATGGCCGAGTCCGGACAGCACGACGCACACAGCGGCGAGTACCGCGGTGTGGGTGAGGCGGAGTGCGGTTCCGGCTCCCATGCTGGTCATCGTGCCAGTGCCACCAGGGCTCCGGGGAAGCCCCGCCGATCGGGACACGTCATCAGATCATCAGGTTTAGCGGGACAGTTCCGAGGCGTGATGCACATCACGTATCAGCCGGGGAAAGTCGCCGGGAACTTTCGGCGTCCGCCGCGCGACCCCTTGAGCGACACGCCCCGCCTCGACCGTCAGGGACCGAGCGGGTTCTACGCGAGGAGCGGAGCCGAGCCATGCGCAGTGACACGGAGCAGACCGCTCCGGAGCCGGAACGTCTCAACGGGCAACCGGAGCACGGCGCCGAGGGTGCCGGGGCGGACGCGCCCGGGACGGGGAACGCCGGGACGGGGAGCGCCGCAATGGGGAATGCCGAGCCAGCGAACGCCGAGCCAGCGAACGCCGCGTCAGCGAACGCCGAGTCAGCGAACGCCGGGTCAGTGAACGCCGCGTCAGTGAACGCGGGGAAAGCCGCGCCGGGAACCGCCGGGCCGCCCAGGACGGGGACGGAGATCCCGGGCCAGGCGAGCGGGCCCGCCGGCGCCCGTACCACCGGGGACACCCCGGCCCGGGACGGAGGCGCCACCGGCGCCCCCGAGGCGGCGGGAGCCGGACCAACGGCGTCCGAAGCGACGGCAACCGACCCCACGGCGGCCGGGGCGCGGGGCCCCGCGCGCGTCACCCTGCGGGCGGATCTGCGGGCGAGCGTGTGGGACGGTCTGCTGGCGCTGGTGGTGACGGCGGCGGTCTTCGCCCTGATCTACGCGCGGATCGAGGCGAAGACGTCCTCGACCGTGACCGTGATGCCGTTCATGGCGGACGCGGGCGGCTTCTGGGTCTACTTCCTCAGCCAGGCGTTCGGATGGTCCGCGCTGCTCTGGGCCTGGGGCACGGTCATCATCGGGCTGCTGCTCTCGGGAACCCGCCCCGCGTGGCTGAGGATCCCCGGCCCGAAGCTGGAGCGGCTGCACCGGACCACCAGCATCAACACGATGGCGCTGATGGCGGCGCACGCGATCTTCTTCGCGGTCGAGTTGGTGCGGCACGACAAGGACGCGTGGCACGCGGCGGCGGTGACGGCGTTCATCGAGGCGTTCGTGCCCGGCGGCTATGACTCCGGTACGGGGAAGGTGGCCATCCCGGTCGGGCAGGCGGCGCTCTATCTCGCCATCCCGATGGGTCTCCTCTTCTACGCGCGGCACCGCATCGGCCCGAAGACCTGGCGGGTGATGCACCGCTTTGTGATCGTGACCTATGTGCTGAGTGTCTGGCACACCCTGCTGTACGGGACGAACGTCTGGTACGACGGCGCGTTCCGCACCACGATCTGGCTGCTGCAACTCCCCATCGCCGTCCTGCTGCTGATCCGGCTGGCGCGTCCGGCGCGGCGGTCGGAGCGGCTGCGGGGGCTGGCCGCCCACCCGGGCTCCAAGGCCGGCTGGGGGCTGCGGCTGGCGGGCCGGGTGCTCGCGGTGGGCCTGATCGTGCTGGTGCTGGCGGTGGTCGTCTCGGGCCGGGACGGCGGCCGGGAGAAACCGCCCGCGGACACCTCGTCCACCCATGACCACGGCTGAGCCGCCGGGGCGCTGACGGCCGTCGGGGGAGGGCACCGGGACCGCCGGTCCCGGTGCCACGGGAACGCGCCGCCGACCGCCCGCCGGGCAGCCGAGCACCGCAGAGGTTCTCGGTGGTCACGGTCGGCGCGCGCCGCCGGGGGGCCTCCCCCGTGTGTACCGAGGCCCCCCGGCGCGACCCGTGATGCCGCTGGTGCGTGGGTATCACCCGTACGCCTGGACGGGTGATCGACGCGGTGCGTACCGTCCCGCCATGGCGAGAACGACACGTCCGGGCAGGGCACTCGGCCTGCTGGCGGTGCTGGCGGTGCTGGTGGCCGACGGCCGTGAGGCCCGGTCGGACGCGCTGCCCGGCTGGGAGGTACGGGAGAGCCGCGACCCGGCGCCGGGCTGACGCCCGGCCGGGGGTCTACGCGGTCGGGCGGGCCGGGACGGCTCCCGAGGCCAGCCCCAGGGTGGCGGCGATGACCTGGTCCAGGGCGCGGCGGGTGGCGGCGGAGGGCTCGCCGCCGGAGAGCAGCAGGCTCATACAGACCCCGTCGAGCCCGGCCATCAGGAAGGTGGCCAGCTCGGTGGCGGGAACGGCATAGGTCACCCCGGTACGGACGGCGACGTCGCCGAAGGCGTCGGCGGCCGTCTGCGCCAGTTCGGCGTGGAAGCGGTGCACCACGCCCCGGAGGTCGGGCTGGCGCAGGGCGAAGGTGAGCAGTTCCTGCCAGAGGAGGTTGTACTCCGGCCGGTCGCAGAGGTCCTCCCAGAAGACGTCGGCCGTCGCCCGGAGCGCCTCTTCCAGGCCGGCCGCCCGCTGTACCGCCTCCAGGACCCCGTCGTGGAGCTTGACGGTGAGTGACTCCAGGACGGCCCGGTAGAGGTCGGCCTTGGTGCCGAAGGTGTAGTGCACGGTCGCCTGGGCGACCCCCAGCTCCGCCGCGATGGCCCGGGTGCTCCCCGCCGCGACGCCTTCGCGGGCCATCAGGTCGACGGCCGCGGCGATCAGCTGAGGGCGGCGTTCGGCCGCTGAGACGTGAGGCATGGAACCACTATAACGACGTAATCGACTGCTCATGTCATCCGACATTGTCACCTGACCAAGTCGCTTGTATGGTGAGGTGCAGGCAGGTGAGGGCCGGTGTGTGCCGGTCCCCACCCGTGGTCCATCACGGCCCGTGCCGGGGAACGACCTGGCCGGACAACGGTCCCGCCACCCCGCGCCGGACGGCCGTGAAAGAGAAGCCGCCGGGTGATCGGCGGCCGACGACACAAGGGGCAGCGAGCATGGAACCCGTGAAGTCCGGCGCATCCGTGGAACCAACGACACGACCCGGGGGTACGGAGGCGGGGGACGCGCGCCAGAGCTCCTCCCCGGACCCGGAGACCCGCACCCGCACCCGTCCCCGCACCCCGCTCACCGTCCTCTCCCCGGTCCCCGAGCGCGGCTCGCTCCCCGTCGTCGGCCATGCCCTGCGGCTGCCGACGGACCGGTTCGTCCAGTACACGATGGAGGAGGCACGGGCCCTCGGCCCGATCTACACCCTGCGTGTCTTCGGCGACGAGACGCTGGTGGTCTCCGGCGGGGACCTGGTCGCGGAGCTGTGCGACGAGACCCGGTTCCGTAAGTCGCCCGCCGGTCTTGAGGCGGTCCGGGAGTTCGGGGGCGACGGCCTCTTCACGGCCTTCAACGACGAACCCAACTGGCGCAAGGCGAACAGCATCCTGATGCCCGCCTTCTCCTTCAACGCGCTGCGGGCCTACCACCCGACCATGCTGTTCGCCGCCCGGCGGCTGCTCGACACCTGGGACGCGCGCGCCGGTTCCCCCGTCCAGGTCGCCGACGACATGACCCGGCTGACCCTGGACACCATCGGGCTCTGCGGCTTCGGCTACGACTTCGACTGCTTCGGCCGCCAGACCACCCACCCCTTCGTCCGCACGATGGTCGCCGCGCTCGACCACGCCCAGCGCAAGGCGGCCTTCCTGCCGGGCCTGGACTTCCTCTACGCCCGCTCCGAGAGCCGCCAGCGGGAGAACATCCTGGCGATGAACCGGCTCGCCGACGACATCGTCCGCCGCCGCCGCGCCGAGAACGCGAACCCGGCCCCCACCGGCGGGAGCGATGCCCCGGACGGCGTCGCTGATCTCCTCTCCCTCATGCTCCACGCGAAGGACGGGGCGAGCGGCGAGCCGCTGGACGACACCAACATCCGCTACCAGATGCTGACGTTCCTGATCGCGGGGCACGAGACCACCAGCGGAGCGCTCTCCTTCGCCCTGTACTACCTGCTGAAGCACCCCACCGTCCTGGCCGCCGCGCAGGCCGAGGTGGACGCGCTGTGGGGCGGGGACCCCGACCCGGATCCGTCGTTCGAGGATGTCGGCCGGCTCACGTACATCCGTCAGGTCCTCAACGAGAGCCTGCGGCTGTGGCCGACCGCGCCCGGGTTCTCCGTCGAGCCGGAGGAGGACACCGTCATCGGCGGCCGGTACCGGGTGCGCGCCAAGCAGCCGCTGTTCGTGCTGACGCCGATGCTCCACCGGGGCGAGGGCTGGGGCGACAACCCGGAGATGTTCGACCCGGACCGGTTCTCGCCGGAGCGCGTCGACGCCCGCCCCGGCCATCTCTACAAGCCGTTCGGCAACGGCGAACGGTCCTGCATCGGCCGCCAGTTCGCGCTCCATGAGGCGACCCTGCTGCTGGGGCTGCTGATCCACCGCTACCGGCTGCTGGACCACTCCCGCTACGAGCTGAGGATCAAGGAGACGCTGACCATCAAGCCGGACGGCTTCTCCCTCACGCCGGTGCGCCGCACCCGCGAGGAGCGCCGGACCTCGGCGGGAGCCACTGCCACTGCCCCCGCCCCCGCCTCCGTACCGTCCGGCGGAGGTACGCCGGGGGAGGGGCTGCGGGCGCCGGGGACGACCCTCACCGTGCTGTACGGGTCGCGGCTCGGGACCTGTCGCGCGCTCGCCGGGGAGCTGGCGCAGGACGGCGCGCGCCATGGCTTCGCCACCCGGGTCGCGTCGCTGGACGAGGCGGTCGGGACGCTGACGGCGCGGAGCCCGGTGCTGGTGGTGGCGGCCTCGTACAACGGGCGTCCGACCGATGACGCGGCCCGGTTCTTCGGCTGGCTGGAGCAGGCGGGCCCGGGGGAGGTGCCCGAGGGGATGCCGTACGCGGTGCTCGGGGTCGGCGACCGCAACTGGGCGGCCACCTACCAGCGCGTACCGACGCTGATCGACGAGCGGCTGACGGCGGCCGGGGCCACGGCGCTGACCCCGCGCGGCGCGGTCGACGTCTCCGGCGACGCGGCGGGCGAGACGGCGCGCTGGACGGGCCGGGTGTGGTCGGCGCTGCTGGAGCGGTACGGGGTGCCCGCCGAGGAGGCGGGCGAGGTGCGCGGGGGCCACCGCTACACGGTCGAGGACGCCGGAGGCGCCCGGACCCCGGTGCTCCCCGTCCCCGAGGACCTCCACCCGCTCACCGTCACCGAGAACCGCGAACTCTGCGACCTCACCCACCCGGTGGGCCGCTCCAAGCGCTTTCTGCGCCTGAGCCTGCCCGCGGACACCGCAGACACCGCGACCACCGCAGGCACTACAGGCACTACAGGCACCGCGACCACCGCCACCCCCTACCGCAGCGGCGACCATCTCGTCATCCGCCCCGCCAACCCCACCGCCCTCGTCGACCGGGTCTGGGTCGCCACCGGACTGAACCCGGACCGGACCGTGGTCCTCGGCGCCGGTCCGGCAGCGGGCACCGGGGCGGACGACCCGCTGCCGCTCGGCGAGCCGATGACGGTACGCACCCTGCTGACCCATCTGGTCGAACTGGGCCAGCCCGCCACCGCCCGCCAGGCCACCGCGCTCGCCGAGGCCACCCCCTGCCCGCCCGAGCGCGCCGCCCTGGAGCGGTACGCGGCCGACCCGGGCCGCCTCACCGTGGTCGATCTGCTGGAACAGCACGCGTCGTGCCAGCCGTCGCTCCCCGCGCTCCTCGACGTGCTCACGCCGACCCGGCTCCGTACGTACTCCAT
Source organism: Streptomyces sp. NPDC057638 (assembly GCF_042800315.1). Lineage (NCBI taxonomy): Bacteria > Bacillati > Actinomycetota > Actinomycetes > Kitasatosporales > Streptomycetaceae > Streptomyces > Streptomyces sp. NPDC057638. The sequence goes on along the minus strand of NZ_JBHVHF010000325.1, from coordinate 749 downwards.
CTCCTCCACGCCCGCGCTCTCGCCCGGCGCCATCGATCTGATGGTGGCCGCGGCGCCGGTCCCGCACCGCACCGGCGAGGGCACCTGGACCGGCGCGGGCGCGGCCTATCTGGCCGCGCTGGAGCCCGGCGCCACGGTCCACGGCCGGGTCATGCCCTGCCAGGAGTCGTTCCGGCTGCCGGACGACCCGTCCGTCCCGGTGATCCTGGTGTCGGCGGGCACCGGCCTGGCCCCCTTCCGCGCGGCGGTCGCCGACCGCGCCGCGAGCACCGCCCCGGACTCCGGACGGGCACCGCTGCTCTGCTACTTCGGCTGCGACCACCCGGAGGTCGACTACCTCCACCGGGAGGAACTGGAGGCGGCCGAGGCCGCGTCGGCGGGTGCGGTGAGCCTGCGCCCGGCGCACTCGGCGGCGCCCGAGAACGGCGTCCAGTACGTCCAGGACCGGTTGCTGCGCGAGTCCGCCGAAGTGTGGGGGCTGCTGGCCCGTGGCGCCCATGTCCGCGTCTGCGGTGACGGCCGCCGGATGGCCCCGGCGGTACGGGCGGCACTGGCCGCGATCTACGAGGAGTGGGGCGGCGACGGGACCCTGACCGGTGAGGAGTGGCTGAACGGCCTGCGGGACGAGGGCCGGTATGCCGAGGACGTGTGGGCGGGCTGATCCGCTCCGTACGGCCCGGGCGGCCGGTGGGTCCGGACGCGCGTGACGCCGCCGTGCCCGGTACGTGTGGCACGGTCCGGCCCGGCTG
>NZ_JBHVHF010000324.1:0-8161 GCF_042800315.1 Streptomyces sp. NPDC057638 | reverse complement strand
GGACGCTGTCGCGTCCGGCCTCTTCTGATCCGCGTGCCGACTGATCGATGAGCGCACCCGTAGGTGCACGGCTACACGTTGAAGCGGAACTCCACCACGTCCCCGTCCTGCATCACGTACTCCTTGCCCTCCATGCGCGCCTTGCCCTTGGCACGGGCCTCGGCGACGGAGCCCGTCTCGACGAGGTCGGCGAAGGAGATCACCTCGGCCTTGATGAAGCCCTTCTGGAAGTCGGTGTGGATCACGCCCGCCGCCTCCGGGGCCGTGGCGCCCTTGGGGATGGTCCAGGCGCGGGACTCCTTGGGGCCGGCCGTCAGATAGGTCTGGAGGCCGAGGGTGTCGAAGCCGACGCGGCCGAGGGTGGCGAGGCCGGGCTCTTCCTGGCCCATGGACTGGAGGAGTTCCAGGGCCTCGTCGTCGTCCAGCTCGATCAGCTCGGACTCGATCTTGGCGTTGAGGAAGATCGCCTCGGCGGGGGCGACCAGGGCGCGCTGCTCGTCCTTGAAGTCCTCGTCGACCAGCTCGTCCTCGTCGACGTTGAAGACATAGAGGAAGGGCTTGACGGTCAGCAGGTGCAGCTCGTGGAGGAGGGTGGCCTCGTCGGTGCCCTTGGTGACGCCGGCGGAGAAGAGGGTCTGGCCGGATTCCAGGATGGACTGGGCGCGCTCGACGGCGGCGAGGACGGCGACCTTGTCCTTGTGGAGGCGGGACTCCTTGGTGAGGCGGGGGATCGCCTTCTCGACCGACTGGAGGTCGGCGAGGATCAGCTCGGTGTTGATGGTCTCGATGTCGTCCTTCGGGGAGACCTTGCCGTCGACGTGGACGACGTTCTCGTCCTTGAAGGCGCGGATGACCTGGCAGATCGCGTCGGACTCGCGGATGTTCGCCAGGAACTTGTTGCCCAGGCCCTCGCCCTCGCTGGCGCCGCGCACGATGCCCGCGATGTCCACGAAGTCGACCGTCGCGGGGAGGATCCGCTGGGAGCCGAAGATCTCGGCCAGCTGGGTGAGCCGGGCGTCGGGGACGCCGACGACGCCCACATTGGGCTCGATGGTGGCGAACGGGTAGTTGGCCGCCAGCACGTCGTTCTTGGTCAGGGCGTTGAAAAGGGTCGACTTGCCGACATTCGGCAGACCGACGATTCCGATCGTGAGCGACACGTTGGCGACTTCCTGGGATGAGGAGCGACGGGCGTCCATACGGGGGCCGGGGGCGGCTCCGGTCGTACGGCGGTCGGCCCGGGCATGGGCCGATCCCCCAGTTTACGGGGGCACGGGCGCGCCGTCCCGTCACACCCCCGTGCGGTCCCCGGGCGCCGCCCGGCGTGTCGAACTCTTCTTCAAGGTCACCCAAAGGGCGTGTCCCGTACCCTCCGCACACCCTGGTGGCGCCTAGGTTGGTCGGGTGGAGCAGCCCAGGATCCGTCCCCCGCAGAGCCGACCCCGGCCCCAGCCGCCCCGGCCGCCGTCCGTGCCCCCGGGCGGCCGCCCCGCGCGGCCCACGGGACCGGGGGCGGGCGCCCGGCCCGTGGCCCCCGTGGTGCGCGCGCTGCGCAGACTGCCCAGCCCCCGGCTGACCGGGCTCGGCGGCGGGCTCTTCGCCCTGGTCGCGATGGTGCTGGTCGGGGCCCTGGACTGGCTGCTCCTCGATGGCTCGCCCACCGCCTACGGTCTGCTCTTCCTGCCGGTCTGCGTACTCACCGCCCTCTGGGTCCGGGAGGCCGACCTGGTCACCGCGCCGGTCGGGGTGCCCATCGCCTTCGCCGTCGGGATCGTGCCGGTCTCCGGCGGCGCGGGCGGCACGGGCGGCCATCTGATGGCCCTGATCACCTCGCTCGCGATGCACGCGGGGTGGCTGTACGCGGGAACGCTGATCGCCGGTCTGATCGCCTGCGTACGGAAGGTACGGGCGATGGGGCGCCGCACCCGCCGGGTACGGAGCGGCGCGCCCCGGGTGCGGGGAGCCGCGGGAGTACGGGGAGCCGGAGCCCCCCGGGTACGCGGCTGAGCACCCGGCGGGCGCCGTACTCCGGGAGGGGTCAGCGGCCCGCCGACGCCATCGCCGCGCCCACGATGCCCGCGTTGTTCTGGAGCTCGGCCGGCACGATCTCCGCGCGCACCCCCTCGATCAGAGGCAGGAACCTCTCCGCCTTGCGGCTCACCCCGCCGCCGATGATGAACAGCTCGGGCGAGAAGAGCATCTCCAGGTGGGCGAGGTACTTCTGGACCCGGCGGGCCCAGTGGGGCCAGGTCAGATCGTGGTCCTCCTTGGCCTTGGTCGAGGCGTGCTTCTCCGCCTCATGGCCGTGCAGCTCCAGATGGCCCAGTTCGGTGTTGGGGACCAGCCGGCCGTCGAGGAAGAGGGCGCTGCCGATGCCCGTGCCGAAGGTCAGCAGCATCACCGTGCCCTTGCGGCCCTTGCCCGCGCCGAAGGTCATCTCGGCGACGCCCGCCGCGTCCGCGTCGTTGAGCAGCGTGACCGGGGAGCCGCCGAGGCGGGCGCTCAGCAGGCCCGCCGCGTCCTGGTCCACCCAGCCCTTGTCCACATTGGCGGCGGTACGGGTGATCCCCGCGGTGACCACTCCGGGGAAGGTGATCCCGACCGGGCCGCTCCACCCGAAGTGCTCCACCACCGCGGCGACGCCGTCCGCCACCGCGGACGGTGTCGCCGGCTGCGGTGTCAGTACCTTGTGGCGCTCCTGGGAGAGATCGCCGCGGTCGAGATCCACGGGAGCGCCCTTGATACCGGATCCACCGATGTCCACTCCGAACACGTCCATGGACCCACGGTAAGGGCACCCTCTGACAGTTACCCGCCGGACCGCCTCACTGGGCGGAGGCGGATGTTCCGGAGGCGGATGTTCCGGACACGGTGGCCGACGGGCCCCGCGACATCAGGGCGGCGGCCTCGGCCCGCAGGTCCCGGCGCAGCTCCTTCGGCAGCGAGAAGGTGATCGTCTCCTCGGCCGCCTTCACCAGCTCCACGTCCTCGAAGCCCCGCTGCGACAGCCACTCCAGTACGCCCTCGACCAGCACCTCCGGCACGGAGGCACCCGAGGTGAGGCCGACGGTGGAGACGCCCTCCAGCCAGGTCTCGTCGATCTCCTCGGCGAAGTCCACGAGGTGGGCGGCGCGCGCGCCCGCGCCCAGGGCGACCTCGACCAGGCGGACGGAGTTGGAGGAGTTCTTGGAGCCGACGACGATGACCAGGTCGGCGTCCTCGCCCATCTGCTTCACCGCGATCTGGCGGTTCTGCGTCGCGTAGCAGATGTCATCGCTCGGGGGCGAGATGAGCTGCGGGAACTTCTCCTTCAGCCGGTCCACGGTCTCCATCGTCTCGTCGACGGAGAGGGTGGTCTGGGAGAGCCAGACGACCTTGGACTCGTCCCGCACCTCGACCTTGGCGACATCGTCGGGACCGTCGACCAGGGTGATGTGGTCGGGGGCCTCACCGGAGGTGCCGATGACCTCCTCGTGCCCCTCGTGGCCGATCAGCAGGATGTCGTAGTCCTCGTCGGCGAAGCGGACGGCCTCCTTGTGCACCTTGGTCACCAGGGGGCAGGTCGCGTCGATCGTCGCCAGGTTGCGGCGGGCGGCCTCCTCGTGGACGACCGGCGCGACGCCGTGCGCGGAGAACATCACGATGGAGCCCTCGGGGACCTCCGCCGTCTCGTCGACGAAGATCGCGCCCTTTCGCTCCAGCGTCTGGACCACGTACTTGTTGTGGACGATCTCATGCCGTACGTAGACGGGTGAGCCGTACTGCTCCAGGGCCTTCTCGACGGCGATCACGGCGCGGTCCACGCCCGCGCAGTAGCCACGGGGAGCGGCGAGCAGGACGCGGCGGGCGGGAGACGTAGCAGTCATGCCCCCCATCGTAAGGCCGCCCAGAACGCGCGCGACGACCGCGCCTGTGCAGAGACTGGAACGCTCCCCCGGGCCGCGCGGCGGGAGAGTGTGGAGGGCGCTGTGACCCGGATGACCTGGACGCCTCGGAGGCGCGGATGACGTCGGCGGGCGGTGGTAGGGAGCCGGGGCGCGCGGCGGGAGCGGCAGAGACAGCACACGGGGGGCAACTGCGGCGGACGCTCGGGTTCCGGGACCTGGTGGTCTATGGGCTCCTCTTCATCGCGCCCATGGCGCCGGTCGGTGTCTTCGGCACGCTCGACGCCAAGTCGCACGGCGCGGTCGCGCTCGTCTACGTCGTCGCCACGATCGCGATGGCCTTCACCGCCGTCAGCTACGCCCAGATGGTCCGGGTCGCCCCGCTGGCGGGCTCCGTCTTCGCCTACGCGCGCAAGGGGCTCGGCGAGGGCGCGGGATTCATCGCGGGCTGGATGGCCCTGCTGGACTACCTCCTCATCCCGGCCGTCGCCTACCTCTTCTCCGGCATCGCGATGGAGGCGCTGGTCCCGGGCGTGGACCGGTGGATCTGGACCGGGATCGCCGTCGTCGTGACCACCCTGCTCAACCTCTGGGGGGTGCGGGCCGCCGCCCGGGTCGGGTTCGCGGTGCTGCTGATGGAGATCGTGGTGCTGCTGGTCTTCGTCGTGACCGCCGTGACGGTGCTGGTACGGGAGGGGGCGCGGCGGGACTGGTGGTCGCCGTTCACCGGGGACACGGCGTTCTCGGCGGCCGCCGTCCTCAGCGCGGTGTCGGTGGCGGTCCTGTCCTATCTCGGCTTCGACGCCATCGCCTCCTTCGCCGAGGAGGTGACCGGCGGGTCGGCGAAGGTGGCGCGGGCGGTGCTGTTCTGTCTGGTGCTGGCCGGGGTGCTCTTCATCGTCCAGACCTATCTCGCGGCGCTGCTGCAACCGGTGTCGTCGGCGGAGCTGGCGGCGGCGCCGGAGCGGCAGGGCAGCGCCTTCTACGACGCCGTCGACGCCTCCGTCGGGAGCTGGCTGCACGATCTGATCGCCGTCAGCAAGGCGATCGGGGCCGCGTTCGCGGCGCTGGCGGGGCAGGCGGCGGCCGGACGGCTGCTCTTCGCCATGGCGCGGGAGCGGCGGCTGCCGGGCGCGCTGTCCCGGACGGACGCGGGCGTGCCCAGGGTGGCGCTGGTGCTGGCGGCGGCGGTGAACCTGGTCGCGGCGGTGTGGGCGGCGCGGCGGGCGGACGGTCTCGACCATCTGGTCTCCGTGGTGGACATCGGGGCGCTGACGGCGTTCGTGCTGCTGCACGCGAGCGTGGTGGGGTGGTTCGTGGTGCGCCGGGGTGGGGGGAAACCACGCTGGGGAGTGCATCTGGTGGTGCCGGTGGTGGGCGCGGTGATCCTGGTGGTGGTGATGGCGGAGGCGTCGGCGACGGCCCAGCTGGTCGGCGCGCTCTGGTTCGCCGTGGGACTGGTCAGCCTCGCGCTGCGACCCCGCTCGCGGACGCGCTGAGACCGCGGGGCAGGAGCTCGGCGCTGGGGCTGGTGACCGGTGCGCGCGGGGCCGGGAGTGTCAGTGGCGGGGGCTAGGGTCGGTGTATGGCTTTGCATACGTCGGCCGAGGCCCCCCTTCCCATCGGGGAGGTCTCCCGCCTCATCGGTGGCTGGATCGACCGTCTCGGCGCCATCTGGGTCGAGGGGCAGATCACCCAGCTCTCCCGCCGCCCCGGGCAGGGCGTCGTCTTCATGACGCTGCGCGACCCCTCGTACGACATCTCCGTCAGCGTGACCTGCTACCGCCAGGTGTTCGACGCCGTCGCCGATGTGGTCTCCGAGGGCGCCCGGGTCATCGCGCACGCCAAGCCGGAGTGGTACGCGCCCCGGGGGCAGCTCTCCCTGCGGGCCGTGGAGCTGCGGCCGGTGGGCGTGGGTGAGCTGTTGGTGCAGCTGGAGCGGCTGAAGCGGACCCTGGGCGCGGAGGGGCTGTTCGACGCGGACCGCAAGCGGCGGCCGCCGTTCCTGCCGCACCGGGTGGGGCTGGTCTGCGGGCGCGCCTCGGCGGCCGAGCGCGATGTGCTCCAGCAGGCCCGGCACCGCTGGCCCGCCGTCCGCTTCGAGGTACGGAATGTGGCGGTCCAGGGCGTCCACGCGGTTCCCCAGGTCATCGCGGCGGTCCAGGAGCTGGACGCGCTGGACGAGGTGGATGTGATCATCGTGGCGCGCGGCGGCGGCAGCGTGGAGGATCTGCTGCCGTTCTCGGACGAACGGCTGGTGCGCGCGGTCGCCTCCTGCCGTACGCCGGTGGTGTCCGCCATCGGCCATGAGCCGGACTCGCCCCTGCTGGACCTGGTCGCCGATGTCCGGGCCTCGACCCCGACGGACGCGGCGAAGAGGATCGTCCCGGACGTGGTCGAGGAACTGGAGCGGGTGCGGGCGGCGCGGGACCGGGGGCTGCGCGCCATCCGGTCGCTGCTGGAACGGGAGGAGCGCGGGCTGGCCCATGCGCTGGCCCGCCCGGTGATGGAGCACCCCCAGCGGATGGTGGAGCAGCGCGAGGCGGAGGTGGACGCCCTGGTGGCGCGGAGCCGCCGGGTGCTGGGCCATCTGCTGGACCGCGCCGACTCGGAGCTGGCGCACACCCGCGCCCGAGTGGTGGCGCTCTCCCCGGCGGCCACCCTGGAGCGGGGGTACGCGGTGCTCCAGCGCACCGGGGGCGCGGTCGTGCGGGACCCGCGGGAGGTGGCGGGCGGCGAGGAGCTGCGCGCCCGGGTGGCGGGCGGCGAGTTCGCGGTGCGCGTCACCGAGTAGCGCGCGGGCCTCCCGTACCGCTGGGTACCAGGGGGCGGTGGGGACTGAGGGGACGAGAGGTCCGGCCCGGCACACGACGGGTACGACGGCAGAGAAGAGGCACCGGATGGCCGCCACGGCGGAGGAGAACACGCTCGGGTACGAGCAGGCGCGCGATGAGCTGATCGAGGTCGTGCGCCGGCTGGAGGCGGGCGGCACCACGCTGGAGGAGTCGCTCGCCCTGTGGGAGCGCGGCGAGGAGCTGGCCACGGTCTGCCGTCACTGGCTGGAGGGCGCCCGCGCCCGGCTGGACGCGGCGCTGGCCCGCCCGGAGGAGGACGCCCCGGAGGAGGGGTGACGACGGGTTTCGAACAGGGGCGGCCCCGCATGGGCGGCGTTCCGGCCCCGCTCCACCGTCCGGCCCCGGGTGGACCTTCGGGTCTCACATGGAGATGCGGCTCCCGTTCCGCGTTCCGGCCGGGCGGACCGCTCGGGCCGCGTGATCGGCTGGGCCGAGTGAACGAACCAGCCCCGTGAACGGTCCGGCCCCGTGAACGTTCCGGCCGGGCGGACCCTCCGGGCCGCGGGGGTCAGCGGCCGCCCGGCCCGGTCGAGCCGCTCTCACCAAGGCCCGGGAGACCAGATCGCGAGGAGCCGCGCGCCTCCTCCGGCCCGGTCGGACCCGCGCTTCCGGGCTCCGGGACCCCGTACGGCGGAGAGCGACGCGCCCAGATGGCACTCACCCCATCCGCCCCCCGTGACCCACCTCACACAATTACTTGAAATTTAACCTAACCCGGCACTGTTGGACGGAGACATATTCAGACCTCCCCCCGCCCCGAAAGGTGCGCGCATGCCCCTCGTCCTCGACCCCACCGCTCAGGACCTCCTCTTCCGTGAGGCCCGTACCGCGAACACGTTCACCGACCAGCCGGTGACCGACGAGCAGATGCAGGCCGTCTACGACCTGGTGAAGTACGGGCCCACCGCCTTCAACCAGATGCCCCTGCGTGTGGTGCTGGTCCGGACGCCCGAGGCCCGGGAGCGACTGGTCGCGCACATGTCCGAGGGCAACGCGCCGAAGACCGCCACCGCGCCGCTGGTCGCCATCCTCGCCGCGGACAACGAGTTCCACGAGGAGCTGCCGGAGCTGTTCCCGCACTTCCCCCAGGCCAAGGACGTCTTCTTCAGCGAGCGCCCGGTCCGCGAGGGCTCCGCGAACCTGAACGCCGCCCTCCAGGCCGCGTACTTCATCGTGGGCGTGCGCGCCGCCGGTCTCGCCGCGGGCCCGATGACCGGCTTCGACGCCGCGGGCATCCAGAAGGAGTTCCTGGACGAGGACCACACCCCGCTGATGGTGGTCAACATCGGCCACCCGGGTGAGAACGCCTGGTTCCCGCGCTCCCCGCGCCTCTCCTACGACACCGTGGTGACCACCGTCTGACCTGGCGGACGACGGCAGCCGTCACACGGCGGACCGAAGGGGCCGCCGCACCGGATCCGG
>NZ_JBHVHF010000323.1:0-8243 GCF_042800315.1 Streptomyces sp. NPDC057638 | reverse complement strand
CCCTCGACCACGCCGAACTCCCCTTCGACACCGTCGTGGAGACCACCAACCCCGAACGCACCCTCGCCCACCACCCCCTCTTCCAGACGATGGTGTCCCACAGCACCGTCACCCAGGACGTGCGACGCCTCTTCGGCCTCGATGCCCGGGTGGAGCGGATCGATCCCGGGGTCACCAAGTTCGACCTCGACATCACCTTCGCGGACTCCGCCCACGGCGACGAACTGGACCTGGAGCTGTTCTACGCCTCCGACCTGTTCGACCGGGACTCGGCGGGCGCGCTCGCGGACCGGCTGCTGCTCCTGCTGGAGCAGGCCGTCGCCGACCCGGCGCGCCCGGTCTCCGCGTACGGGCTGCTGTCCCGCGCCGAGCGGGACCGGCTCGCGCGGTGGAACGACACCGCCCGGCCGGTTCCGGTGGGCTCGGTGGCGGAGCTGCTGGCCGGGCGGGCGGCGGCCACCCCCGACGCGACCGCCGTGGTGTGCGGCGGCACCCGGCTGACGTTCGCCGAGACGGACGAGCGCGTGGAGCGGCTGGCCCGGGTGCTGGCCGACGCCGGTGTCGGCCCCGGCACGGTGGTGGCGCTGGCGCTGCCCCGGTCCGCCGACGCGGTGACGGCCGCGTTCGCGGTGCTCCGCGCGGGCGGCGCGTATCTGCCGCTGGATCTGGACCATCCGGCGGAGCGGCTGGCGTATCTGCTGCGGGACGCCGGTCCGGTGTGTGTGGTGACGGTGGGCGCGGTGGCGGCGGCGGTGCCGGAGCTGCCCGGCGCGCTCCGGCTGGTGCTGGACGATCCCGGCACCGAGCGGCGGCTGGCCGGGGCCCTCCGGCTGCCCGCGCCCCGGCGCGCCGACCCCGCTGACCTCGCGTACGTGATCTACACCTCGGGTTCGACGGGCCGCCCCAAGGGGGTGGCGCTGCACCACGCGGGGCTGACCCGGCTCTACCGGGACCATGAGCGGAAGCTGTACCAGCCGGTGGCGGCCCGGCTGGGCCGCCGGGTGCGGGCGCTGCACACCGCGTCGTTCGCGTTCGATTCCTCCTGGGAGCAGTTGCTGTGGCTGGTCGCCGGGCATGAACTGCACCTTCTGGACGAGGTGGAGCGGCGGGACGCCGAGTTCGTCGTCGGCTATGTGCGCGAGCACGGGATCGACACGCTGGACGTGACCCCGTCCTACGGTCGGCAGCTCGTCGACGCGGGGCTGCTGACGGGCGCCTGGCGGCCGTCGCTGTTCCTGCTGGGCGGGGAGGCGGTGCCCGCGTCGCTCTGGGCGGAGCTGCGGGCGGTGGACGGGGTGGAGACCGTGAACTACTACGGTCCCACCGAGTTCACCGTGGACGCGCTGGAGGCGCGGGTCTCGGACTGCGCGACCCCGGTCGTGGGGCGTCCGCTGGACAACACCCGGGCGTATGTGCTCGACGCGGCGCTGCGGCCGGTGCCGCCGGGGGTGCCGGGTGAGCTGTATCTGGCGGGCGGGCAGACCGCCCGGGGCTATCTGGGCCGCCCAGCGCTGACGGCGGAGCGTTTCATCGCCGACCCGTACGGTGTGCCGGGCGAGCGCATGTACCGCACCGGGGACCTGGCGCGGTGGCGGGCGGACGGGCTGCTGGAGTTCCTCGGCCGCACCGACGACCAGATCAAGATCCGCGGCTTCCGCGTCGAACCCGGCGAGATCGAGACCGCCCTCACCGCCCTCGACGGCATCACCACCGCCACCGTCATCGTCCGCGAGGACACCCCCGGCATCAAACGCCTCATCGCCTACGCCACCGGCACCGCCGACCCCACCACCACACGCGACACCCTCACCCACACCCTCCCCGACCACCTCGTCCCCACCGCCATCATCATCCTCGACACCCTCCCCACCACCATCAACGGCAAGCTCGACCACACCGCACTCCCCGCACCCGAGCCGATCGCCGCCGTGGGCTCCCGGCCCCCGGCGGGCGCGCTGGAGGAGCGGGTCGCCGAGGTGTTCGCGGAGGCCCTGGGGCTGGGACAGGTGGGCGCGGAGGACGACTTCTTCGCGCTGGGCGGGCACTCGCTGCTCGCGACGCGTGTGGTCGGCCGGGTGCGGACGCTGCTGGACACGGCATGCTCCGTACGGGATCTGTTCGAGGCCAGGACGGTCGCGCGGCTGGCCCGGCGGCTCGGTGAGCGGTCGGCCCCGGCCCGTCCGGCGCTGGCCCGGGCCAACCGGCCCGCGTTGCTCCCGCTCTCTCACGCCCAGCGGAGGCTGTGGTTCCTGGACCGGGTGGACGGGCCGGGTGACACGTACACCATCCCGGTCGCGCTGCGGCTGCGGGGCCGGGTGGACGTGGAGGCGCTGCGCGCGGCGGTCGCCGATGTCCTGGCGCGGCACGAGACGCTGCGGACGGTCTGCACCGAACCGGAGGAGACCGCGGGCGAGCCGTACCAGCGGATCCTGGATCCGGCGGACGTTCCCGTGCCGTTCACGGCCGGGCGACTGACGGCGGGCGAACCGGAGGTCGCGGCGGCGCTGGCGGGGACGTTCGACCTGGAGCGCGATGTTCCGGTACGGGTGTCGCTGCTGAGCGCGGCCGATGACGAGCATGTGCTGACGGTCCTCTTCCACCACATCGCGACGGACGAGTGGTCCACGGGCCCGTTCCTGCGGGACCTGGACCGCGCGTACACGGCGCGGGCGGCGGGCCGGGAACCGGACTTCCCCGACCTTCCCGTCCAGTACGCGGACTTCGCGCTCTGGCAGCGCGACCTCCTCGGCGACCCCGCCGACCCGGCGTCCCTGGCCGCCGCCGAGGCGGCCCACTGGCGGAACACCCTCGCCGACCTGCCACGGGAGATCGCCCTCCCGGTGGACCACACCCGGCCCGCCCTGCCCACACACCGGGGCGACACGGTGACCGCCGGGCTCCCCGGCGAGGTGGTGGCGGGTCTGGAGCGGCTGGCGTCCGACTCCGGGGCGACGCTGTTCATGGTGGTGCACGCGGCCGTCGCCGCGCTGCTGCACCGGCTCGGCGCCGGGGACGACATCCCCCTCGGCACCCCCGTCGCCGGACGCACCGACACCGCCCTCGACGACCTCGTCGGCTTCTTCGTCAACACCCTCGTCCTCCGCACCGACCTCAGCGGCGACCCCACCTTCACCGAACTCCTCCACCGCGTCCGCACCACCGACCTCACCGCCCTCGACCACGCCGAACTCCCCTTCGACACCGTCGTGGAGACCACCAACCCCGAACGCACCCTCGCCCACCACCCCCTCTTCCAGACGATGGTGGCGTACGAGGGCGGCGGGCCCGGCCTCGGCGGGCTGTTCGGCACCGTGGCCGAGGAACTGCCGGTGACGGCCGGTGCCGCCAAGTTCGACCTGGAGATCCTGTTCCGGCGGGTGCCGGACGGTTCGGGTGGCGCGGGCATGACCTGCGGGGTGCGGTTCGCGGTGGATCTGTTCGAGCGGGCGGGCGCCGAGCGGCTCACGGAACGGCTGCTGCGGCTCCTGGACGCCATCGCCACCGACCCCGACCGGCCCCTGTCCCGGCTCCCCCTCCTCGACCCCCACGAACACGACCTCGTCATCAACCGTTTCAACGACACCCACCAGAAACTGGACGGACCCACCACCCTCGCCGACCTCGTCACCGCCGGAGCCCACAACGGCACCGCCCTCATCCACGACGGCACCACCCTGAACCGCGCCGACTTCGACCACCGCGTCAACCGCCTCGCCCGCCACCTCATCACCCAAGGCGTCGGCCCCGGCAGCGTCGTCGGCGTCGCCCTCCCCCGCTCCCACGACCTGTTGGTCGCCCTCCACGCCGTCATCCGCGCCGGAGGCGCCTACCTCCCCCTCGACCCCACCCAGCCCACCGAACGCCTCACCCGCATGACCACCACCGCCACACCGGTGTGTGTCCTCACGGACGCGGAGTCGGCGGGGTCCCTGCCCGGCGCATGCGTCGACCTGCACTCCCCCGAGGTCAGGGCCGCGCTGGCGAGGCTCTCCAACGGGCCGGTGACGGACGCGGACCGGCTCGCGCCGCTGCTGCCCCACCACCCCGCCTACGTCCTGTTCACCTCAGGCTCCACCGGACACCCCAAGGGCGTCATCGTCGACCACGCCGCCATCGTCAACCGCCTGCGATGGATGCAGCACACCTACCCCATCGGCCCCGACGACCGCGTCCTCCAGAAAACCCCCACCACCTTCGACGTCTCCGTCTGGGAACTCTTCTGGCCCCTCACCCAGGGTGTGCCATTGATCATCGCCCGGCCCGAAGGACACAAAGACCCCCACTACCTCGCGGATCTCATCCGCCACGAACGCATCACCGTCTGCCACTTCGTCCCCTCCATGCTCGCCGCCTTCCTCACCGAGACCGACCTCACCCACTGCCCCACCCTCCGCCATGTCATCTCCAGCGGCGAAGCCCTCCCGGCAGATCTCGTGCGCCGCTTCCACACGCCCGCGCACGGCACCACGCTGGAGAACCTGTACGGGCCGACCGAGGCCGCCGTGGATGTGACGGCGCTGTCCTGCCCGCCGGGCGCGGCGGCCGGAGCGGAGGCGTCCGTCCCGATCGGTACGCCGGTGTGGAACACCCGGACCTATGTCCTGGACCGGAACCTCGCGCCCGCGCCCATCGGCGTCCCCGGCGAGCTCTACCTCGCCGGAGTCCAGCTGGCACAGGGCTATATCGACAACCCCTCCCTCACCGCCGAACGCTTCACCGCCGACCCCCATGGCGCGCCCGGCGAACGCATGTACCGCACCGGAGACCTCGCCCGCTGGCGCCCCGACGGACTCCTGGAGTACCTCGGCCGCACCGACCACCAGGTCAAGATCCGGGGCCAGCGCGTCGAACTCGGCGAGATCGACGCCGCCCTCGCCACCGCACCCGGCGTCGCCCACACCATCACCGTCCTCCACCAGGACCGGCTCATCGCCTACACCCTCACCACCCCCGGGCACACCCACCACCCCGACACCCTCCACACCCACGCCACCCACCACCTCCCCGAACACATGCGCCCCACCACCTACATCGAACTCACCGAACTCCCCCTCACCCCCAACGGAAAACTCGACCGCAAAGCCCTCCCCGCGCCGCCCGCCCTGGCACCGGGCGCACCGTCGCGGGCCCCGAGGAACGCCCGCGAGGAGATCCTCGCGGGGATCTTCGCCGAGGTACTGGACGTGGCACGGGTCGGCGTGGAGGACGACTTCTTCGCGCTGGGCGGGCACTCGCTGCTCGCGACGCGTGTGGCCAGCCGGGTGCGGACGCTGCTGGAGGCGGACTGCTCCGTACGGGATCTGTTCGAGGCCAGGACCGTCGCGGAGCTGGCCCGGCGGCTGACCGACCGGTCGGCGCCCCCGGACCGTCCGGCGCTGACCCGGGCCATCCGGCCCGTGCTGCCGCCGCTCTCGTACGCCCAGCGGAGGCTGTGGCTGATCGACACCGTGCGCGGTCCGAGCACCACGTACAACGTGCCGCTCGCGGTGCGGCTGCGGGGCCGGGTGGATGTGGAGGCGCTGCGTACGGCGGTCGCCGATGTCGTGGCGCGGCACGAGACGCTGCGGACGGTCTGCACCGAACCGGAGGAGACCGCGGGCGAGCCGTACCAGCGGATCCTGCCCGCCGGGAGTGTCACCGTGCCGTTCGCGGCGCGCCAGGTCGCGGCGGAGCTGCTGGCGGCGGAGGCGGAGGCGGTCTCCCGCCATGTCTTCGAGCTGACCCGGGAGATCCCCGTACGGGTGTCGCTGCTGAGCGCGGCCGACGATGACCACGTCCTGGTGGTGCTGCTGCACCACATCGCGACGGACGAGTGGTCCACGGGCCCGCTGCTGCGGGACCTGGACCGCGCGTACACGGCGCGGGCGGCGGGCCGGGAACCGGACTTCCCCGACCTTCCCGTCCAGTACGCGGACTTCGCGCTCTGGCAGCGCGACCTCCTCGGCGACCCGGCCGACCCGGCGTCCCTGGCCGCCGCCGAGGCGGCCCACTGGCGGCACACCCTCGCCGACCTGCCGGAGGAGATCGCCCTCCCCGGGGACCACACCCGGCCCGCTGTTCCCTCGTACGGCGGTGGTGTGGTGCCGTTCGCGATCGGGCCTGACACCGGTACGGGGCTGGCGCGGATCGCGCGGGAGACCGGGGCGACGATGTTCATGGTGGTGCACGCGGCCGTCGCCACGCTGCTGCACCGGCTCGGCGCCGGGGACGACATCCCCCTGGGCACACCGGTGTCGGGACGGGCGGACGAGCGGGTGGATCCGCTGGTCGGCTTCTTCCTCAACACGCTGGTGCTGCGGGCGGACCTGTCCGGTGAGCCGACCTTCACCGAACTGGTGGAACGGGTGCGGGAGACCGATCTGACGGCGTTCTCGCATGCCGACCTGCCGCTGGAAGCGGTCGCGGAGGCCGTTGGTCCGTTCCGGTCACGGTCCCGGAATCCGCTGTTCCAGACGATGGTGACGTATCACTCCGTCACCACGGAGGTACGGGAGCTGTTCGGCGTCCCGGCCGAGGAACTGCCGGTGGAGATCGGGGGCGCCAAGGTCGATCTGGAGTTCGCCTTCGGGGCGACCGGGGCGGACGGCCGGATCGACGGCGGGGTGCGGTTCGCGGTGGATCTGTTCGAGCGGGCGGGCGCCGAGCGGCTCACGGAACGGCTGCTGCGGCTCCTGGACGCCATCGCCACCGACCCCGACCGGCCCCTGTCCCGGCTCCCCCTCCTCGACACCCACGAACACGACCTCGTCATCAACCGCTTCAACGACACCCACCAGGAACTGGACGGACCGGCCACCCTCGCCGACCTCGTCACCGCCGGAGCCCACAACGGCACCGCCCTCATCCACGACGGCACCGTCCTGGACCGCGCCGACTTCGACCACCGCGTCAACCGCCTCGCCCGCCACCTCATCACCCAGGGCGTCGGACCCGGCAGCGTCGTCGGCGTCGCCCTCCCCCGCTCCCACGACCTCCTCATCGCCCTCCACGCCGTCATCCGCGCCGGAGGCGCCTACCTCCCTCTCGACCCCACCCAGCCCACCGAACGCCTCACCCGCATGACCACCACCGCCACACCCGTGCTGATCCTGACCGACTCCGCGTCGGCGGACACCCTGCCCGGGACATGCCTGGCCCTCGATACCGCAGACCTCACGGCTTACGCGGAGGACGCGGTGACAGACGCGGACCGGCTCGCGCCGCTGCTGCCCCACCACCCCGCCTACGTCCTGTTCACCTCAGGCTCCACCGGACACCCCAAGGGCGTCATCGTCGACCACGCCGCCATCGTCAACCGCCTGCGATGGATGCAGCACACCTACCCCATCGGCCCCGACGACCGCGTCCTCCAGAAAACCCCCATCACCTTCGACGTCTCCGTCTGGGAACTCTTCTGGCCCCTCGCCCAGGGTGTGCCATTGGTCATCGCCCGGCCCGAAGGACACAAAGACCCCCACTACCTCGCGGATCTCATCCGCCACGAACGCATCACCGTCTGCCACTTCGTCCCCTCCATGCTCGCCGCCTTCCTCGCCGAGACCGACCTCACCGACTGCCCCACCCTCCGCCATGTCATCTCCAGCGGCGAAGCCCTCCCGACCGAGCTGGCGGAACGATTCCGTGACGCGGCCGGGGACACGGGCGCGACCCTGGAGAACCTCTACGGGCCCACCGAGGCCGCCGTCGACGTCACCGCCGTGTCCAGCGCCTCCGCCGCACCGACAGGCACCTCCTCCGTCTCCATCGGCGCACCCGTATGGAACACGCGGACCTATGTGCTGGACCGGAACCTCGCGCCCGCGCCCATCGGCGTCCCCGGCGAGCTCTACCTCGCCGGAGTCCAGCTCGCACAGGGCTATATCGACAACCCCTCCCTCACCGCCGAACGCTTCACCGCCGACCCCTACGGCCCACCCGGCCGGCGCATGTACCGCACCGGAGACCTGGCGCAGTGGCATCCGGATGGGACGCTCACCTATCTCGGCCGGACCGACCACCAGGTGAAGATCCGAGGCCAGCGCGTCGAACTCGGCGAGATCGACGCCGCCCTCGCCACCGCACCCGGCGTCGCCCACGCCATCACCGTCCTCCACCAGGACCGCCCCGGCATCCACCGACTTATCGCCTACACCCTCACCACCCCCGGAGACACCCACCACCCCGACACCCTCCACACCCACGCCACCCACCACCTCCCCGAACACATGCGCCCCACCACCTACATCGAACACACCGAACTCCCC
>NZ_JBHVHF010000322.1:0-8276 GCF_042800315.1 Streptomyces sp. NPDC057638 | reverse complement strand
CGGTTCTTCGCCTCCGGGGCGCTTTAGTCGATGTCTCGCGTCCGACGTGCTCGATCGCTCGTTCCTCGCGATCTCCGCGCGACGGCCACGAGACATCGACGCGCCCCTTTGGCTCAGAACCGACCTCGGGTAGGTCGAGTCCTCACACGGAGCTACTCACCGGCAGAGCCACCGTGAGCGAAGCCGGGGGCTGGTGACCATCGAAAGATCGACAACGAGTCACGGTCCCATGGACCGGTACCACCGCAGCCAGACACACCACCCGCGGACCGCGCACAACAGAACCCCCCGACACCACACCCGGCCGCAAGCCCCACGACAGCGCCCACCGCCCACCCCCGTGCGAACCCGGCGCCTGCCGACGTGACCAAAGACCAAAGCCCAAGGCCCAAAGCCCAAAGACCAAAGCCCAAGGCCCAAGGCCCAGGGCCCAAAGACGAGCACCGAACACCACCCGCACACACAGAGCGGGCGGCCACCCCGTCTCCGGGATGCCCGCCCGCCCTGTGGACTCGCGACGTCAGCCGTGCGTCAGTGGGAGCCGCCCTGGGCCTGGAAGCGCTTGTAGGACGCCTCGATCTCGGCCTCGGCCTCGGTACGGCCGACCCAGTCGGCGCCCTCGACGGACTTGCCGGGCTCCAGGTCCTTGTAGACCTCGAAGAAGTGCTGGATCTCCAGGCGGTCGAACTCCGACACGTGGTGGATGTCGCGCAGGTGCTCCACCCGGGGGTCGGACGCCGGGACGCAGAGCAGCTTGTCGTCGCCGCCCGCCTCGTCCGTCATACGGAACATGCCGATGGCGCGGCACTTGATCAGGCAGCCCGGGAAGGTCGGCTCGTCCAGGATGACCAGGGCGTCCAGCGGGTCGCCGTCCTCGCCCAGGGTGTCCTCCACGAAGCCGTAGTCGGCCGGGTAGCTGGTCGAGGTGAAGAGCCGACGGTCCAGACGGATACGGCCCGTCTCGTGATCCACCTCGTACTTGTTCCGCGAACCCTTCGGGATCTCGATGGTGACGTCGAACTCCACGGGTGGCTCCTCCAAGGTCAACAAAAGCAAAAAATCGGGGTAACGCTGTGTCCTTCCGGAGAGGCTCCCCGGACCTCCGGACGGCTCGGTCGCAGGTGCCGACCGGGTGGTGACCGGAGTGCCATGTTCGCGGCAAGACGCAGTTCTGGTGATTAAGTGTCTCTCACGCCGGTGTGTGATCGCGAAAGGGGCTGGTGCGAGGTGCCAGTGATCAGGACGTGGCAGCTCACGGCCGGGGCCACCGCGCTGGGCGCGGTCCTCGCGACGCTCGCCGTGACCTTGGCGGGCCCCTGGGAAGGCGGGCAGCGCGCCGCCGAGCGGCAGTGGGCGGCCGCGCGGGACGGTGGGGCGCACGAGGGGCGCGACGCCAAGCCGCGCGCCGACGCTCCCGCGCCCGCGCCCAGCGCTCCGGGGGTGCTCACCGCGCTCGGTGTCCGGGCGGCCACGGCCACGGCCGACGACAAGGCGGGTCCGGCCCTGCTCGCCCGGGAGCTGGCGCCGCTGCTCGCGGCTCCGGGCCTCGGTTCCCTCCGTACGGCCTCCGTCGTCGATCTGACCTCGGGACGGGCGCTGTACGGGAGCGGGCCGGCGGTCGCCGTCACGCCCGCGTCCACGGTGAAGATCGCCACGGCGGTGGCGGCGCTGCACGCGCTCGGGCCCGACCACCGGATCGCGACGACCACCTCGCTGGCGCCGGGCGGCCGCCTCACCCTCGTCGGCGGCGGCGACGCGAGCCTGACCTCCGCGGGGCTGGGCCAGCTCGCGGACCGTACGGCCGCCGCGCTCAAGGGGCGGAAGGTTTCCTCGGTGCGGCTCGCCTACGACGCCTCGCGCTACCGGGGGCCGGTGTCGCACCCCATCGGCCGCAACGGCAATCTCGCGCCCGTCACCGCGCTCATGGTCGACGGGGGCCGGGTGGCCGCCGGGCCCCCGCCGGCCAACGGTTACGCGGAGCGCGGTCAGGATCCGGCCGGGGACGCGGGGCGCGCCTTCGCCCGGCTGCTGAGCGCCCGGGGGATCGCCGTCGCCGGGCCCGCCGTGGCCGGACGGCCGCCCGCCGGGGCACGGCCGCTGGCCCAGGTCGTCTCCGCCCCGCTCTCCGACCTCGTGGAGCGGACCCTGACGCGCAGTGACAACGACCTCGCCGAGGCGCTCGCCCGGCAGACCGCGCTCGCCAGTGGTGAGGAGGCCAGCTTCGCGGGCGGTGAGCGGGCCGTGCGGAAACGTCTCGCCACGCTGGGGCTCCCGCTCACCGGAGCCCGCTTCCCCGACGGCAGCGGACTCGACCGCCGGGCCCGGCTCTCCGCCGGGCTGCTGACCGGCCTGCTCAGCCGTGCCGCCGAGCCGGACCGGCCCGGACTGCGGCCGGTCCTGACCGGGCTGCCGATCGCGGGCTTCACGGGCACGCTCAGCGAACGGCACACGGGCAGCGCGCCGGGCGCCGGGGTGATCCGGGCCAAGACCGGCACCCTGACCGGGGTGAACGCCCTCGCGGGCACCGTCGTCGCCGCCGACGGACGGCTGCTCGGCTTCGCCTTCCTCGCGGGGAAGACCACGGACCGTGACGCGGCGCAGAAGGCCCTCGACGCCTTGGCCGCCGCGCTGGCCTCCTGATCTCTCCCGGTCACACGGCGGGCCCGCGCCCCTCAGCGGGGGAGGCCGCGCCCGCCGTCGCTCCCCCGGGTCACGCCCGCCGCGCGTCCCTATAGCGGCGCCCCGAACCCGTGCCCAGGAGGCGCGCGGAGGGGCGGTCCGGGCGAGCAACGGCCCGCGTGGCCACCACGTACGGTTGACGCATGACGCGCATCGGTGGTGCCGAGATGGTCGACTGGAATCTCGCGGTCGCGACCGCGATCCGCTTTGTGCGGCCGGGGCCGGACGTGAGCAAGGACGAGGCCCGTGAGGTCGTCGCGGAGCTGCGGCGGCACGCCAAGGCGTCGGAGGAGCATGTGCGCGGGTACACCCGCATGATCCCCGAGAGCCACCGCCCGGAGGACACCCCCATCCTCGTCGTGGACCGCGCGGGCTGGGTCAAGGCCAATGTGGAGGGCTTCCGCGAACTGCTGAAGCCGCTGCTGGAGAAGATGGGCGACCGCCGCGCGGCGAGCCCCGCCAACGCGGTGCTGGGCGCGCTCGGCGGCAAGGTGACCGGCGTGGAGCTGGGGATGCTGCTGTCGTTCCTCGCCTCGCGGGTCCTCGGTCAGTACGAGATGTTCGCCCCGGCCACCCGTGAGATGCCCGCCGGGGCCGACGGCGGTGGACGGCTGCTGCTGGTGGCGCCCAACATCGTCCATGTGGAACGGGAGTTGGACGTCGATCCGCATGACTTCCGGCTCTGGGTCTGTCTGCACGAGGAGACCCACCGCACCCAGTTCACCGGGGTGCCGTGGCTCCGCGACCACCTTCAGGGCGAGATCCAGGCTTTCCTCGGGGAGACCGATGTCGACCCGATGACCCTGCTGGAGCGGTTCCGCGAGGCCGCGCAGTCGCTCGCCGGGGCCCGCCCCGAGGGCGAGGAGGACGAGAGCGGGCGTTCGCTGGTCGAACTGGTGCAGACCCCGGCGCAGCGGGAGATCCTCGGTCGGCTGACGGCCGTGATGTCCCTGCTGGAGGGCCACGCCGACTATGTGATGGACGGCGTCGGGCCCGACGTGGTGCCCTCCGTCGCCGAGATCCGGGAGAAGTTCCAGCAGCGCAGGGCGCGCGGGGCCAGCCGTCTCGACCTGGCGTTGCGCAAGCTCCTGGGGCTGGACGCCAAGCTCCGCCAGTACCGCGACGGTGAGCGTTTCGTCCGTGCTGTGGTGGAAGAGGTGGGAATGGATGGTTTCAACCGAGTCTGGACCTCTCCCAACACCCTCCCCACGAAGGCGGAGATCGCCAAACCCGCCGACTGGGTGGCCCGGGTGCACCGCCGCGCGGAGTGACGAAGCGCGCATCGCGCCGTACGCCCTCCGGGGGGTGGGGGTACGCCCCCCGGAGGGCGCAGCATCACCCATCCGAGGGACCGTAGGGCGTAGGCAGGCGTGCAATGCTCGGGGAACGGCTCGGTTCTGTCACCATCGACGCACTCTGAGTAACGGAATCGGCGGTCAATCCCCCACCGAGGCACCCCCCAAACACGAAGGGCACCGGATATGGGTCCCCATCCTGCGGTCGCGGCGATACGCCTGGCGGTCCGCCGCGTCCTGCACGACGTCCTCACCGAACACAGCGAACGGCTCGCGCGTCCCAGCCACACGGCCGCCACGGCCCGCGCCGCCACCCCCCACCCCCGTACCGCCCTGAGCGCGCCGGTGACGGCGACCGCCCCGCTGGTGCTGGTGGCCTGCTCCGGTGGCGCCGACTCCATGGCACTCGCCTCCGCGCTCGCCTTCGAGGCCCCCAAGCTCTCCGTCCGGGCGGGCGGCATCACCGTCGACCACGGTCTCCAGGAAGGCTCCGATCTCCGCGCCACCGAGGTCGCCGCGCGCATGACCGCCCTCGGTCTCGACCCGGTCGAGGCCGTCACCGTCCGTGTCGGCCGCGACGGCGGACCCGAGGCGGCGGCCCGCGACGCGCGCTACGCCGCGCTGGACGCCGCCGCCGAACGCCACGGCGCGTCCGCCGTGCTGCTCGGCCACACCCGCGACGACCAGGCCGAGACCGTGCTGCTCGGGCTCGCCCGGGGCTCCGGCATCCGCTCGCTCTCCGGAATGGCCGCCGTCTCCGGCGCCTCCGGCCGCTACCGCCGTCCCTTCCTCCAGCTCGACCGGCAGACCGCCCGTAAGGCGTGCCTGGTCCAGGCGCTGCCTGTCTGGGAGGACCCGCACAACGCGGACCCCGCCTACACCCGCTCCCGGCTGCGCCACGAGGGGCTGCCCGCCCTGGAGAAGGCGCTCGGCAAAGGGGTCGTCGAGGCGCTCGCCCGCACCGCGCAGCTCTCCCGCGACGACGCCGACGCGCTGGACACCTGGGCCGCCGACGCCGACACGGCGGTCCGTGACGAGTCCGGCGAACTGGACTGCGCCAAGCTCTACACGCTGCCGCCCGCCGTCCGCCGCCGGGTACTGCGCCGCGCCGCGATCCAGGCAGGCGCCCCCGCGGGCTCCCTCTTCGCCCGGCATGTCGAGGAAGTGGACCGCCTGATCACCGGCTGGCGCGGCCAGGGAGCCATCAATCTGCCCGGCCGCGTCGAGGCGCGCCGGCAGAGTGGCAGACTTGTCATCCGGCAAGGCTGACGCAGTCGCGGCGCGAGCACGGCGGCTGAGGTCACCCGGGAGCCGTGTTCCAGGCCCCCGGACCCCCGGCCCCCGAGGCCCCGGCAAGGAGAATGCGACCGCGTGAACGAGAAGGACATGGGCACCGACCTCCAGTCGGTGCTCATCACCAAGGAAGAGATCGACGCGAAGCTGGCCGAGCTGGCCGCGAAGATCGACGCTGAGTACGCGGGCAAGGATCTGCTGCTCGTCGGTGTGCTCAAGGGCGCCGTCATGGTGATGGCGGACCTGGCACGCGCCCTGTCCGCCCCGGTCACCATGGACTGGATGGCGGTCTCGTCCTATGGCGCGGGCACCCAGTCCTCCGGTGTCGTACGGATCCTCAAGGACCTCGACACCGACATCAAGGGCCGTCATGTCCTGATCGTCGAGGACATCATCGACTCCGGGCTCACGCTCTCCTGGCTGCTGTCGAACCTCGGCTCCCGGGAGCCCGCCTCCCTGGAGGTGTGCACCCTGCTGCGTAAGCCGGATGCCGCAAAGGTCTCGATCGACGTCAAGTGGATCGGGTTCGACATCCCCAACGAGTTCGTCGTCGGCTACGGCCTCGACTACGCCGAGAAGTACCGCAACCTTCCGTTCGTCGGTACGCTCGCGCCGCACGTCTACGGCGGCTGACCGGCGGGGTGCCCCGGGCCGCCGGGCCCGCTGCCGGGAACCGGCCGGAACCAGCCGGGAACGCCGCGGCAAGCCCCGGCAACGCGCTGGCGAACCCGTGGGAACGGATCCGCCACGCGTCGGGAACCAAGGGCACCCCACCGCCGTTGAAGCAGGGGAGGACCGGTTTGTCAGCCGTTACCGTGCGGTCACGGTGACGATGCTGGGGTACCGTCCGAAGAACAGTCTTTTCTCACAGCAGCATTTACCTACGGGCAGGAGGGACGGGGCGGTCACCGCTCCGTATGGATGGACGTGAAGCGATACTTCCGTGGGCCGGTCATGTGGATCGTGCTGGCCGTCCTCGCCGTGGTCGTGTTGATGCAGGTCGTCGGCTCGTCGGGCGGCTACAAGACGGTGGACACCGGCCAGGTCGTCCAGGCGATCGACAAGAACCAGGTCGACCAGGTCAGACTGACCACCGGCGACGAGCAGATCATCAAGGTCGATCTGAAGGACGGCACCAAGGTCAAGGGCAGCGACAAGATCCAGGCGAGCTATATCGGCAGCCAGGGATCCGACCTCGCTGACAAGCTCCAGGCGAAGTTCGAGGCGGGTGACATCTCCAAGGGGTACACCGTCTCCCCGTCGAAGCAGAGCCCGTTCGTCTCGGTGCTGCTCTCCCTGCTGCCCTTCGTCCTGATCGTCGTGGTCTTCCTCTTCCTGATGAACCAGATGCAGGGCGGCGGCTCCCGGGTGATGAACTTCGGGAAGTCCAAGGCCAAGCTGATCACCAAGGACACCCCCAAGACCACCTTCGCCGATGTGGCCGGATCCGACGAGGCCGTCGAGGAGCTCCAGGAGATCAAGGAGTTCCTCCAGGAGCCCGCGAAGTTCCAGGCCGTCGGCGCCAAGATCCCCAAGGGCGTGCTGCTCTACGGCCCGCCCGGCACCGGCAAGACCCTGCTGGCGCGTGCCGTCGCGGGTGAGGCCGGTGTCCCCTTCTACTCGATCTCCGGCTCCGACTTCGTCGAGATGTTCGTCGGTGTCGGTGCCTCCCGGGTGCGTGACCTCTTCGAGCAGGCCAAGGCGAACGCCCCGGCGATCGTCTTCGTGGACGAGATCGACGCCGTCGGCCGCCACCGTGGCGCGGGCCTCGGCGGCGGACACGACGAGCGCGAGCAGACGCTGAACCAGCTGCTCGTCGAGATGGACGGCTTCGACGTGAAGGGCGGCGTCATCCTGATCGCCGCCACCAACCGGCCCGACATCCTCGACCCGGCGCTGCTGCGCCCGGGCCGCTTCGACCGCCAGATCGCCGTCGACCGCCCCGATATGCAGGGCCGTCTGGAGATCCTCAAGGTCCACCAGAAGGGCAAGCCGGTCGCGCCGGACGTCGACCTCGGCGCCGTCGCCCGCCGTACGCCGGGCTTCACCGGTGCCGACCTCTCCAATGTGCTCAATGAGGCGGCGCTGCTGACCGCGCGCAGCGACAAGAAGCTGATCGACAACCTGTCGCTGGACGAGGCGATCGACCGTGTGGTCGCGGGCCCGCAGAAGCGGACCCGGATCATGTCGGACAAGGAGAAGAAGATCACCGCGTACCACGAGGGCGGTCACGCCCTGGTCGCGGCGGCTCTGCCGAACTCCGACCCGGTCCACAAGATCACGATCCTCTCGCGGGGCCGTGCCCTCGGGTACACGATGGTCCTGCCCGAAGAGGACAAGTACTCCACCACGCGCAACGAGATGCTGGACCAGCTCGCCTACATGCTCGGCGGCCGCGCCGCCGAGGAACTGGTCTTCCACGACCCGACCACCGGCGCCGCCAACGACATCGAGAAGGCGTCGGCGACCGCCCGTGCGATGGTCACGCAGTACGGCATGACCGAGCGTCTCGGCGCGATCAAGTTCGGCGGGGACAACACCGAGCCGTTCCTGGGCCGCGAGATGGCCCATCAGCGGGACTACTCGGAGGAGGTCGCGGCGCTGGTCGACGAGGAGGTCAAGAAGCTCATCGAGACCGCGCACAACGAGGCCTGGGAGATCCTGGTCGAGAACCGCGACGTCCTCGACAACCTGGTCCTCCAGCTGCTGGAGAAGGAGACGCTCGGCAAGGAGGAGATCGCGGAGATCTTCGCCCCGATCGTCAAGCGTCCGGCCCGCCCGGCCTGGACCGGCTCCTCCCGGCGCACCCCGTCGACCCGGCCGCCGGTGCTCTCCCCCAAGGAGCTGGCACTGACCAACGGCGCGGTCAACGGCAACAGCGCGGCGACGGCGGAGGCCGCGCCCAGCCCGGAGCCCGCTCCCGAGGAGCGCCCGGAGAGCTGATGGCCGCGGGGCCATGGCCCCGCACCCGGAATGAACGCCGCGTCCCCCCAGGTTCTAGCCTGGGGG
>NZ_JBHVHF010000321.1:0-8279 GCF_042800315.1 Streptomyces sp. NPDC057638 | reverse complement strand
GGCCCGCACCACGGATGGTGCGGGCCCCGTCCGTGCGTCCGGCGTCAGCGGGTCAGCAGGCCAGCGAGTCAGCGAGTCAGCGAGTCAGCGAGTCAGGGTGTTGCGCAGCCCGGGGATCGTCAGCGCCCCGCCGAACTGGCCCGCCTGGACGACCGTCACATCCGTGAAGAAGACCCAGGGGATATCCACCGGCGGCGGGGTCTCCGGGCTGAAGACCACCGGGAAGATCCCGAACAGATCGCCCCGCAGCTCCTCGGTGTACATCGTCACCGTGCCCTCGCGGATGGTGGAGGTCGACCCCGCCCGCCCCCGTACATGCATGGTGGTCTCCATCGGGTACTCCGCCCGCTGGTGCAGATCCTTGATGTCGACGGCCCGCGCGGTGAACTTCAGGGCCTTGCGCAGCTCGCCACCGGCCCGGCGGACCTCGACGATGCCGTGGTACTTCAGCCCGTACAGGCTCAGCAGCGAACTCCTGAGGATCCAGGGCCGCTCGGGGAGCAGGGGGATGCCCGGCTCGGTCTTCGCGTTGGCGAGGGCCTCGGGGTCGGGGGTGGGGCAGGGGAAGCGGGGCTTGGCGCCGTCGGGGATATCGGTGTCGGGTACGGGGTCGAGCCCCGTCCGGGCGGGATCCAGCTCCTCGGTGACGGCGCCGGCCCGGCGGGCGGCCTCCTCGATGGCGGCCTTGACGGAATCGCCCTCGTCGGCGCCCGCGCCCTCGTCGATGTCCGGCCCGGCACCCGGGTCCGCGTCGAGGCCCGCCTCCGAGCCCCCGTCCGGGTTCGCGTCCGGGTTCCCGTCCAGGTCCGCCTCCGCGTCCACCTCCCGGTTCCCGCCCGTCGTGGGCTTCGGACCGTCCCCCGCCGCCGTGTCCGGCCGGGCGGGCGATGGCGTACCGCCGTCCCTCCCACCCGGATCCCGGGGTTCCCGCGGGGTGCCGTCGCCGCTGGTGGCAGCCTGGGTGTCACCGGTCCCGTTCCGGCCGGTACCCGGTTCGGGCTGACGGAGGGCCGGACCGCCCCGGCCACCGGACCCCCCACCGCCCCCGGCCGCCGCGCCGTCCTCCGTAGCCGTGTCGCCGTTCCCGCCGGGCGACTCGCCGAGCGCGTCCCCGAGTCCGAGCTGATCGAGCAGTTCCAGGGGACCCCGGGGCCGCACGGCGGGCGGTGTGACGGTGGGCCGCTCACCCTCGGGGGGCGGCCCCTCACCCCCCGTACCGCCCTTCTCCCGATCCGCCGCCTCTTCTGGGGCCTCTGGGTCCTGTGAGCCCGCTGGACTCCCTGGGCTCTCCGGGTCCCGTACATCCTTCCCGTCGCCCGTGCCGCCCTGCGTCGCGTCCCCGGTCCCCGGGGCGGTCGCGTCCCCGGCCCCGGGGGCGGAGGAAGAGGGCCCGGGCCCCGACGGCGAGGGCGGCCCCAGCGGGTGCGCCGACGCGGACCCGGACGCCGAGGGCGACGGCGAGGACGGCGCCGAGGGGGAAGCGGACCCCGAGCCCGCCCCCGAGGGCTCCGGCGACGGCTCCTCCGACCGTGTCACACACGGCCCGGGAGCGAAGGGAATGTCCTTGTTCTCCGCCAGGGCGGGCCGGGGCGCCAGCCCCATCCCCATGATCACCGCCGTCGGCATCGCGGCCAGGGCTATCGCCTTCCCGGCGGGCCGCTGCAACCGGCTCAGCAGGGAGGGACGCGGAGCCGCGTGCCGTGGCCCTTTCCGGGGTCCGTGGTCCTCGCCCCCGGGCGCGCCACGGGAGGTGAGATCACCCGGCACTGTTCCTCCCGCCGTCGGCGTGGGCGGCTTCTCCCTCCGTACCGGCACCGGACCCGGGAGCGGCCGGGGCGATGGGCCCGTCGGCCCCGCCGACCCCACCGTCCGCGCCCGTGCGCTCACGCGTGTCAGCGGATCCGGCCGGCGTCTCGCCGGGACCCACCGGGCCCCGGCCCCGCTCGGCCGTTCCCACCACACCCGTCATCCCAGCGGCCCCAGCGGTCCCGGACGACCACACCACGCCCTCGGGCCCGGCTCTGTGCTCATGCCCGCCCGGCTCCCCCGCCCCTTCCGCGACCGGCTCACCTGGCGCCCAGGAGACGGAGAGGGCCCCGCCCAGCATCGCGCTCAGAAAACCCATCAGAAAGCCGCCGAAGTTGGCGACCGGGATCGAGACCAGCGCCAGCACGATCGCGGCGACCCCCGCGAAGACTCTGACGATGGCGTGGAACCACATCGTCAGCCCCAGGGTCAGCAGCAGGATGCCGATGATCAGCGAACCGGCGCCCGCCGTGGTCGACATCGCGATCGTGAGGTTGCCGAGCCGGATGTCGGCATAGGGGAAGTAGGCGATCGGAACGCCACCGAGCAGCGTGAACAGACCGGCCCAGAAGGGGCGGGTGCCTCGCCATGCCCGGAAACGCAGCCGCCAGTGGTGGAATCCGCGGGAACCAGTGGACTCGGCGCTCATCGAAAACAGCTCCCTGCAAGCGGTCGTGCGGTGGAGAGATGGTGAGTGGGGGGACGCGAGGCCGGGGGACGCGGGCGGGAGCGACACGCGGGACTCCCCCGCCCGCCCGGGGGCGTCACCGGTCAGCCGGTGAAGCACTCCTTGGTGCCCCGGTGCAGCTTCAGCTTGAGGTCGGTGAGCTTGAAGGTGCCCGCCGTGGTGGCCCACGCCTTCTGCTTCACCTTGGTGAGGACGACCTCCTCCGCCTGCTGGCCGAAGCCGAACTCGTTGAACTTCGTGCCGGGCTGGGCACCGGGCTCCCTGAGCCGACCCGCCGCGACACCGATGTCGATCTTCTTGAAGTAGGCGTCGGCCTCCAGGTCGGAGACATCGAGATAGAGACCGGTGGCCTGCACCGGCCGGCTGTCGTCGGTGCCCGCCGAGAGCACCAGGCTCACCGTGCCGATCAGCGGCACCTTCGGAGTGACGACCGACTGGCACATCGCCCAGATCTCCGCCTCGCGGAACCCGGACACCGCGACGGGGGCCGCGAAGTCCTTGCCGTTGAGGGTCTTGCCCTCCACATAGCTGCCGTACTGGATGAAGTCCTTGCCTTCCAGTCGGTCAGCGGTGACCTTGAACTCCTGGCCGGAGATGCTGAAGGACGCCGCGAGCGCCCCCTGGGCCAGACCGATGCCTATCGCGGCCGTCGCGGCCACGCTCGGCACCATGACCAGGGCGAACCTTTTCCATCTGGTTCCGCCACGAGCCACAGACTCCATGACTTTCCTCCTTCTCGGACGTACATCCCGGGTCCGGATTCGGGGTCCGACCTGGGATGGGAGAAGCGCTACGTCCTCGGGAAGGGGAGCGCCCGCGCCATCCGTCGCGTACCGCGTCCGGAACACCGGCGATCACCCCCGAGCGACAACCACTGGCCGCATCCGTGCCACGGGCGCGGCGCATATCGGACAGGTCCCGCCGGAGCGGGAACCCCCCTGTCCAGAACCGGCGTTGACGGCCGGTCCACTCGGCGGGGACCCCATGAGCGTGGCACGGCTGGGAGCCGGGCCGGTGCGCTATTGGACCGAGCGTCGCCGATCGTGGTGCATTACCGGCCGGGATACAAGGGGGGTCGTTACCGACTAGTAACGAACAGATAACCCGGCCGTGCGCGCCTGTGACCACGCGAGCACACAGGGTGCAGTCGATCAGACGCCCAGAAGGGGAGGAGGCAGCCCATACGCGGGCGGAACGGAGAGGGTGCTTTACTGCGAGTAACAGGCCCTTCGATTACCAAGTTTCGGTAAAGGAGGGCAACTTTTTGTCACCGTGTCGCCAAAACGGCGGCGGCACCCCTGTGCCACCGCCGCACTTCGCTCACCCGGGGACGGAACGGACCTCCGGACGGCGATCACTGGCGCGGAACCGACCCCGGGACCCGCACCCGAACGGGCCCCTCCGGCTCAGAAGAGCACCCGGGCGAGCGCCGAACGGGCCGAACCCACCCGCGGGTCGTCGGGCCCGACCACCTCGAACAGCTCCAGCAGCCGCAGCCGGGCGGTGTCGCGGTCCTCGCCCGCCGTACGCCGTACGGTCTCGACAAGACGGCCGAAAGCGTCCTCCACATGCCCGCCGACCAGATCGAGATCGGCCGCCGCGAGCTGCGCCGTCACATCGGCGGGGCGCTCGGCCGCCTCCTGGCGGACCTTGCCCGCGTCCAGGTTCTGGACCCGGGCGAGGAGTTCGGCCTGGGCGAGGCCCAGCTTGGCCTCGCTGTTGCCGGGGTCGTCGGAGAGGACGTTCTGGTACGCCCGGACCGCACCGCCGAAGTCACCCGCGTCCAGCGCCTCGACGGCGGCGGCGAGCAGCGCGTCATACGGTCCGGCGGGCACGGGGGCGGCGGCCTCCGGGGCGGTGCCGTCCGCGTCGACGGCGAGCCCGGTGAGCCCGAAGCGCTCCTCGGCGACCTGGACCAGCTGGTCCAGCGTCTGGCGGATCTGCTGCTCGGGCGCGGCACCCTGGAAGAGCGGCAGCGCCTGACCGGCGACGACCGCGAAGACGGCGGGGATGCCCTGGACACCGAACTGGCGCATCAGCGTCGGGTTGGCGTCGACATCCACCTTGGCCAGGACGAACCGGCCGTTGTACTCCCGCGCGAGCTTCTCCAGCAGCGGGCTGAGCTGCTTGCAGGGCTCACACCACTCGGCCCAGAAGTCGAGGACCACCGGAACCTCGGCCGAGCGCTGGAGGATCTCGCGCTCGAAGCCGGCCTCGTCGACGTCGATCACCAGGCTGGAGACGGGTACGGCGCCGCCACCACCCGTACGGGCGGCCTCGGCACGGGCCTGCTCCGCCTTGGTCTTGGCCTCTCCGGCCGCCTTCACCGCGGCGAGGTCGACGACGCCACTCATGGACATGTTCCTAGGCTGCATGAGTACATCCTCCCCCCTCCGCACGCCCTTGGGAAAAATGCGATGGTTTCCGGCCGCCGGGCCGGGGGTCCGGACCGGCCGCCGACCCTGCGGTATGGCGCGAGGTCCCCACCTCGCACCCGTGGTTGTCGCGGAGCCACCTGGGCTTTCGCTACGCGTCGTAGCGTAACTGCGGGTACCCCTGGCTGGCCAGATTCACCCGGTGAACTGACGCACAGCGCCTTGCCTACCCACCGGTATGGTCGCCGTCATGCCCCGCCGAGCCGACTCCCGAGCCGCCCGCACCGGACGCCCCCGCTCAGCGGAGGCCGACAGCGCGATCCTGGCGGCGACCCGGGCGGCGCTGGTCGAACGAGGCTGGTCCAAGGTGACCATGGGCGATGTGGCCGTGCGCGCGGGCGTCGCCCGGGCCCGCGCCTTCACCACCCCGCTGCTGTCGGGCCTGCCCGCGCCGCGCGGTTCCTGAGTACGCCTACGGGGGGGGGACCGCGTGTACGCGTACGCAGAGAACCGCGCGGCGCACGGCGTACGGAGAGCGGGGGTCACCCTCCGTACGATCAGCGCCGCTCACACGGGTCAGAAACCGGGCGGCTCCGTGTAGACACCCCACTCGTCGCGCAGGACGTCACAGATCTCCCCGAGGGTCGCCTCGGCGCGGACGGCGTCGAGCATCGGGGCGATCATGTTGGAGCCGTCCCGGGCCGCCGCGAGCAGCGCGGCGAGCGAGGCGCGGACGGCGGTGTCATCACGGCGGGACCGGCGCTCGCCCAGCAGCTTGACCTGCTCGCGCTCGACCTCGTGACTCACCCGGAGGATCTCCAGGTCCCCGGTGACCGAGCCATGGTGGACATTGACGCCGACGACCCGCTTCTCCTCCTTCTCCAGCGACCGCTGGTAGCGGAAGGCCGACTCGGCGATCTCCCCGGTGAACCAGCCGTCCTCGATGCCCCGCAGGATCCCCGAGGTCATCGGCCCGATGGGGTGCAGGCCATCGGGGTGGGCGCGCAGACCGCGCTCCTTGATCTGCTCGAAGATCCGCTCGGCGTCGGCCTCGATCCGGTCGGTGAGCTGCTCCACGTACCAGGAGCCGCCGAGCGGATCGGCGACGTTGGCGACACCGGTCTCCTCCATCAGGACCTGCTGGGTGCGGAGCGCGATCTCGGCGGCCTGCTCGCTGGGGAGCGCCAGGGTCTCGTCGAGGGCGTTGGTGTGGAGCGAGTTGGTGCCGCCGAGGATGGCGGAGAGGGCCTCGACGGCGGTGCGCACGACATTGTTGTACGGCTGCTGGGCGGTGAGGGAGACCCCGGCGGTCTGGGTGTGGAAGCGCAGCCACTGCGCCTTGTCCGTCTTCGCCCCGTAGACCTCGCGCATCCAGCGGGCCCAGATCCGCCGGGCCGCCCGGAACTTGGCGATCTCCTCGAAGAAGTCCAGATGGGCGTCGAAGAAGAAGGAGAGGCCGGGCGCGAAGACATCGACATCCAGCCCCCGGCTGAGCCCCAGCTCCACATAGCCGAAACCGTCGGCGAGGGTGTACGCCAGCTCCTGCGCGGCCGTCGCACCCGCCTCACGGATGTGGTAGCCGGAGACGGAGAGCGGCTTGTACGCGGGGATCGCCTGGGCGCAGTGCTCCATCAGATCGCCGATCAGCCGCAGATGCGGCTCCGGCGGGAAGAGCCACTCCTTCTGCGCGATGTACTCCTTGAAGATGTCGGTCTGGAGGGTGCCGTTGAGCACCGCCGGATCGACGCCCTGGCGCTCGGCGGCCACCAGATACATACAGAAGACGGGGACGGCGGGCCCGCTGATCGTCATGGAGGTGGTGACATCGCCCAGCGGGATGCCCTGGAAGAGGACCTCCATATCGGCGGCGGAGTCGATGGCCACCCCGCAGTGACCGACCTCGCCCAGCGACCGGGCGTCGTCGGAGTCCCGGCCCATCAGCGTGGGCATGTCGAAGGCGACCGAGAGCCCGCCGCCGCCCGCGGCCAGGATCATCTTGTACCGCTCGTTGGTCTGCCCGGCGTTGCCGAACCCGGCGAACTGGCGGATGGTCCAGGTGCGGCCCCGGTAGCCGGTGGGGTGCAGGCCCCGGGTGAACGGATACTCGCCGGGCCAGCCGATCCGTTCGAAACCCTCGTAGGAGTCACCGGGCCGGGGCCCGTAGACGGGCTCCACCGGATCACCGGAGAGCGTGGTGAAGTCGGCGTCCCGCTTACGGGCCGCGTCGTAGCGGGCCTGCCAGCGACGGCGGCCCTCCTCGATGGCGTCAGCGTCCATACTGTGAATTTACTAGGACGTCCTAGTAAATGTCGATGGGAGAACGCCGGGGGCCAGCGGCCCTCACGGCGTTCTGTACTAGACCCTCACCGGGACGAGACCTTCACCGGGTCGGCGGGGTCGTCGGTGATCAGCGCCTGCGCCTCCCGGCTGACCTTCGGCTCCACGAAGAACGAGGCCACCGGGATACAGCCCGCCGCCAGCACCCACAGCAGCTTGCCGAACGACCACTTGGCCTTGGTGCCCAGGTCGAAGGCGAAGATGACATAGACGATGAAGAGGACACCGTGGATCTGGGAGATCAACATGGTGTCACCGGTGCTGAAGCCGTACTTCAGGATGATGGCACCGGTGAAGATGAGGAGCCAGATGGCGGTGATGTACGCCATCACCCGGTACCGGGTCAGCACGGTCTTTTTCATACCCCGAGCCTAACCACCCGCCCACCCATCCCACCCCGGGGGGTCCGCCCCTCACCGAACAACACACCTAGCGGTCGTCGAAGTCCTGGGCGGCGAGGCGCAGGGGGCGCAGCATCGCGAAGATCTCCCCGCACTCCTCGGCGTCATACGCCGACAGCCCGAAGTCCATCGCCATCAGCTCCCGCGTCGCCACCTCCACCACCTCCCGCCCCTTCGCGGTGATCGACGCCAGCGTCCCCCGCCCGTCGTTCGGGTTGGGCCGCTTGTCGACGAGTCCGGCCCGTACCAGCCGGTCCACCGTGTTGGTCACGGACGTGGGGTGCACCATCAGCCGTTCGCCGATCTTGGACATCGGCAGCTCGCCGGCCTGCGAGAAGGTGAGCAGCACCAGCGCTTCGTACCGGGCGAAGGTCAGCCCGTACGGCTTGACGACGGCGTCGACCTCGGAGAGCAGGATCTGGTGCGCCCGCATGATCGAGGTGATGGCGGCCATGGAGGGAACCGGCCCCCAGCGCTGCTGCCACAGCTCGTCGGCGCGGGCGATGGGATCGAAGGGCAGACTGAGCGGCTTGGGCACGGGAACGACCCTACCGAGTGACGGGAGGGCAGGTGACCGATACCCCCATGATCCCCACAGCTCCCACCACACCCGTGCTTCCCGTGGAGCGCATGACCCCACGCCGCTCAGGACAACGCGGAGGCCCCGGAGCC
>NZ_JBHVHF010000320.1:0-8280 GCF_042800315.1 Streptomyces sp. NPDC057638 | reverse complement strand
CCGCGGGGGCCGCCGGTCTCCTCGGACACGGACCGCCTGGGTCACTCAGCGGGCGGCACCGAACCACCGCGACAGCGCTGCCTCCAGCCCCTCTCCCCGCTCCTCCCCCACCCACACCACATGCCCGTCCGGCCGCAACAGCACTGCGGGCGCGTCCAGTTCCTCGCTCACGTCCACCACATGGTCGACCCGGTCCGTCCACCCCTCCACCGACAGATGTCCACCCCCCGTCTGGTCGAGCAGCAGCCCCCGCCCGCCGTGCAGCAGGCCATACAGCCGCCCCCGCTTCAGCGCCACGTCCCGCAGCCGCCGCCCCAGCAGCCCATGGCTTCCCTCCCCCACCTCGTACCGGACCCCGATGGCCGTGATCTTCTCGATCAGATGGCGGTTGACCTCCTCGAAGTCCATCAGTTCGGTGAGCAGCCGCCGTACGGCCAGTGCCCCCGGCTCGGTGGAGAGCAACTGCATCTGGGCGCGGGTGTTGCTCAGCACGTCCTCGGCGACGGGACGCCGTTCGCTCGCGTAGCTGTCCAGCAGCCCCTGAGGCGCCCAGCCGCGCACCTCGGCCGCGAGCTTCCACCCGAGGTTGAACGCGTCCTGCACCCCGAGGTTGAGTCCCTGGCCGCCGGTCGGCGGGTGGATATGGGCCGCGTCCCCGGCGAGGAGCACCCGGTCCACCCGGTAGCGCTCGGCCAGCCGGGTCGCGTCGCCGAAGCGGGAGAGCCAGCGCGGGGAGTGGACACCGAAGTCGGTCCCGGCGAAGAACTGAAGCCGCTGCCGGAAGTCGTCCAGGGCCGGCGGGGCCGTACGGTCCTCGAAGACTCCGTCGGCGGGCACGATCACGCGGTACAGACCATCCCCGAGGGGCACGAACCCGAACCGCTTCTGCGTCGCGCGCACCTCGGCGACCGCCGCCGCCAGCTCCTCCGCCGGTACGGAGACCTCCATCTCGCCCAGCAGGGTCTCGTTCCTGGCGGGCTCGCCGGGGAAGCCGACACCCAGCAGCCTGCGTACCGTGCTGCGGCCGCCGTCGCAGCCGACGAGGTAGCGGGAGCGCAGCCGTACGCCGTCGGCGAGTTCCACACTCACGGCGCCCACGTCCTGGCTCAGGCCGACCACCTCGGCGCCACGCCGGATCTCGGTGCCGAGTTCGGTGGCGCGCTCGGTCAGCAGCCGTTCGGTGGTGGTCTGCGGGATGCCCAGGACATAGGCGTGGGCGCTGTCCAGCCGCTGGGGCCAGGGCTTGTCGATCCCGGCGAAGAAGCCGCCGGTCCGGTACTCCGTGCCCAGCGGGAGGAACCGCTCCAGCAGTCCGCGCTGGTCCATCACCTCGATACTGCGCGCGTGCAGGCCCATCGCGCGGGACTGACGGGTCGGCTCCGCGGCCTTCTCCAGGACGAGCACCCGCACCCCGTGCAGCCGCAGTTCGCTGGCGAGCATCAGACCGGTCGGTCCGCCGCCGACGACGATCACATCGAACATGAAATCCCCCATGAGCTGAGCCGGAAGGTCGGCCAGCGGTCCGCGCACGCTCGCGTTTCCCCAGGTCCTGGCCTCGGCGAGGGATTCTGCCGCGCCACCGGGGCCTTGCCGCAAGGCCCCCCATGGGCTATACGTTGAGAGTGGCGAGGCGTCCTGGACGTCCTCGCCATCGTTGTGTGCGCTGTCATGCGCGGCCGTCGCGGAAGCCTCGTACACACCTCCGTACAGCCGGGTCCGCAGGGGAGAACGGCGGCCTCCACCGGGACGGAACCGGAAGCGGAGACCGCCGACGGCGGGAGGGGGCGGGGGTGCAGGGTCGCCCCCGCAGGGAGTGGCGGGGCATCCGGGCCTCACGGGACAGAGGCGCCTCATCCGCCGCTCCCGAGGAGGTGAGCCCGGAGGCCCCGGACCCGCGCCCACCACCGGGCAGGGGCCCACCACCCGGGCCACGGCACCACCCGGCCCGGCCCGGCGCCCAGGCCGAGCGCCGAAGGACAAGCACCGAAAGACGCCCGAAGGGCGCAGCGCTCCTAGAAGACCGACTCCGCCTCCGCCATCCGGTCCAGCGGCACCCGCTTGAGCTCGGTGACGGCGTCCGCGAGCGGTGCCATCACCACCTCGGTGCCCCGCAGCGAGGTCATATTGCCGAAGTCGCCCCGGTGGACGGCCTCCACCGCGTGCCAGCCGAAGCGGGTGGCGAGGACGCGGTCGTACGCCGTGGGGACACCGCCGCGCTGGACATGGCCGAGGATGACCGGCTTGGCCTCCTTGCCGAGGCGGTGTTCGAGTTCGACGGCGAGGCGGTTGCCGATGCCCTCGAAGCGCTCGTGGCCGAACTGGTCGATGGCGCCCTTGCCGTAGTCCATGGAGCCCTCGGCGGGGTGGGCGCCCTCGGCGACACAGATGACCGCGAACTTCTTGCCCCGGGCGAAGCGCTCCTCGACCATCTTGACGATGTCCTCGACCTGGAACGGGCGCTCGGGCAGGCAGATGCCGTGGGCGCCGCCCGCCATGCCGGACTCCAGCGCGATCCAGCCCGCGTGGCGGCCCATGACCTCGACCACCATGACCCGCTGGTGCGACTCGGCGGTGGTCTTCAGCCGGTCGATGGCCTCGGTGGCGACCGTGACGGCGGTGTCGAAGCCGAAGGTGCGGTCGGTGGCGGAGATGTCGTTGTCGATGGTCTTGGGGACGCCGACGACGGGCATCCCGGCGTCGGAGAGCATCCGGGAGGCGGTGAGGGTGCCCTCGCCGCCGATGGGGATCAGCGCGTCGAGGCCGTAGCGGCTCTGGAGCTCGCCGCAGTGTTCGGCGGCCTCGCGGAGCCGGTTGCGCTCCAGCCGGGCCGAGCCGAGGATGGTGCCGCCCCGGGCGAGGATGCCGCTGACCTCGTTGAGGTCCAGTGGCCGGTAGTGGCCGTCGAGGAGGCCCTTGAAGCCGTCCTCGAAGCCGATGATCTCGTCGCCGTAGCCCGTCACGGCGCGGTGTACCACCGAGCGGATTACTGCGTTCAGTCCGGGGCAGTCGCCCCCTGCGGTGAGGACTCCGATGCGCATCCTGCTCTGTCTCCTGCTCGTCGGTGGGACACGTGCACTCCGAATTGGCACAGTTGGACCCTAGACACGACCTTAGGCAATTGTTCCACGGGGTCCGGGTGCCCGCGTCGCCGGTCTTCAGTCAGCCGGGCCGCCACCAGCGCTCCGCAAGGGCGCCCCGGGCCCGTCTCACGGCGGTCTCAGCCCCGGCTGGCGGGACCTTCGACCCCCGGTACCGGGACCTTGGACCCGGCAGGCGCTCTACCGATTCCGGAAGGTATTGTCAAGAGGGAAAGGCCGCCACCAGCGGCTTTTTTGTGGGATCTTTTGTACGGAACTCGTACGGAAACAGGACGGGAGAGCACGCGTGACACGCAGCGTGTACGTGACCGGGATCGAGCGGGGCGACGGGCGTCAGGTCGTCGAGCTGGGCGTCATGGAGCTGCTGACCCGGCAGGTGGACCGGGTAGGGGTCTTCCGGCCGCTGGTCCACGACGGGCCCGACCGGCTGTTCGAGCTGCTGCGGGCGCGCTACCGGCTCACCCAGGACCCGGCGACGGTCTACGGCATGGACTACCACGAGGCGTCCGACCTCCAGGCCGAGAAGGGCACCGACGAGCTGGTCGCCCAGCTGGTGGACCGGTTCCACCAGGTCGCGCGGGAGTACGACGTGGTGCTGGTCCTCGGTACGGACTTCGCCGCCACCCAGCTCCCCGACGAGCTGGCGCTCAACGCCCGGCTCGCCAACGAGTTCGGCGCCTCCGTGATCCCCGTGGTCGGCGGCAAGGGCCAGACCGCCGAGTCGGTGCGCGCGGAGGCCCGCAACGCGTACCGCGCGTACGAGGCCCTCGGCAGCCAGATCCTGGCGATGGCGGTCAACCGGGTCGCCCCCGAGGACCGGGCCGAGATAGCCGAGCGGCTCGCGGCCCGCCTCCCGGTGCCCTGCTACGTGCTGCCGGACGCGCCCGCGCTGTCCGCGCCGACGGTCTCCCAGATCGTGCACACCCTCGGCGGCACGGTGCTGCTCGGCGACGACTCCGGGCTGGCCCGGGACGCCCTCGGCTTCGTCTTCGGCGGCGCGATGCTGCCGACCTTCCTGACCGCGCTGACCCCCGGCTGCATGGTGGTCACCCCCGGTGACCGCGCCGATCTGGTCGTCGGCGCGCTCGCCGCGCACTCGGCGGGCACCCCGCCCATCGCCGGACTGCTGCTGACCCTGAACGAACGGCCCAGCCAGGAGATCCTCACCCTGGCGTCCCGGCTGGCCCCCGGCACCCCGGTGATCTCCGTCCCCGCCAACAGCTGGCCCACCGCCGCCGAGCTGTTCAGCCTGGAGGGCAAGCTGGGCGCGACCACCCCGCGCAAGGCCGAGACCGCGCTCGGCCTCTTCGAGCGCCATGTCGACACCGCCGAGCTGCTGGACCGCCTCGCGGTGGTCCGCAGCGAGCACGTCACGCCGATGATGTTCGAGCACGAGCTGCTGGAGCAGGCCCGCGCCGACCGCCGCCGGGTGGTGCTGCCCGAGGGCGCCGAGGAGCGCGTGCTGCGCGCCGCCGATGTGCTGATCCGCCGGGATGTCTGTGATCTGACCCTGCTCGGCGATGTGGAGCAGATCCGCAAGAAGGCCGCCGACCTGGGGATCGACCTGACCCACGCCCAGCTGATCGACCCGAGCACCTCGGAGCTGCGCCAGGGCTTCGCCGAGCGGTACGCGGCGCTGCGCGCCCACAAAGGCGTCACGGTGGAGCTGGCGTACGACGTGGTCGCGGACGTGAACTACTTCGGCACGCTGATGGTGGAGGAGGGCCTGGCCGACGGCATGGTCTCGGGGTCGGTGCACTCCACGGCCGCCACCATCCGCCCGGCGTTCGAGATCATCAAGACCCGGCCGGGCGCCAAGATCGTCTCGTCGGTGTTCTTCATGTGCCTCGCCGACAAGGTGCTGGTCTACGGCGACTGCGCGGTCAACCCGGACCCGAACGCCGAGCAGCTCGCCGACATCGCCGTGCAGTCGGCGGCCACGGCGGCCCGCTTCGGTGTCGATCCGCGGATCGCGATGCTCTCGTACTCCACCGGCACCTCCGGTTCCGGCGCGGACGTCGACAAGGTCCGCGAGGCCACCGAGCTGCTCCGCCGGGCCCACCCCGAGCTGCGGGTGGAGGGCCCGATCCAGTACGACGCGGCCGTCGACCCCTCGGTCGCGGCGACCAAGCTGCCCGGCTCGGAGGTCGCCGGGCGCGCCACCGTCCTGGTCTTCCCCGACCTGAACACCGGCAACAACACGTACAAGGCCGTGCAGCGCTCGGCGGGCGCCGTGGCCGTGGGCCCGGTCCTCCAGGGTCTGCGCAAGCCGGTGAACGACCTGTCCCGCGGCGCGCTCGTCAGCGACATCGTCAACACGGTCGCCATCACCGCGATCCAGGCCCAGACGGAAACCACCGCCGTCGACGCCCTCACCGCATGAACACCCCCACACAAGAAGGCTCCATGTCCGCGACCCGCGTCCTCGTCCTCAACTCCGGCTCGTCGTCGGTGAAGTACCAGCTCCTCGATATGCGCGACGGCGCCCGGCTCGCCGTCGGGCTGGTCGAGCGGATCGGGGAGGAGACCTCCCGGCTGGTGCACACACCGCTGGCCACGGACGGAGGCAAGCGCGAGCGCACCGGCCCGATCGCCGACCACGAGGCCGCGCTGAAGGCGGTCGCGGCGGAGCTCGCCGCCGACGGGCTGGGCCTCGACTCGCCCGAGCTGGCCGCGATCGGCCACCGGGTGGTGCACGGCGGGATGCGGTTCACCGCGCCGACCGTGGTGGACGAGGAGGTGCTGGCCGAGGTCGAGCGGCTGGTGCCGGTGGCGCCGCTGCACAACCCGGCGAACATCACCGGTATCCGTACCGCCCAGGCGCTGCGCCCCGATCTGCCGCAGGTCGCGGTCTTCGACACGGCGTTCCACACGACGATGCCGGAGTCGGCGGCCCGGTACGCCATCGACACGGAGACCGCCGACGCGCACCGCATCCGCCGCTACGGCTTCCACGGCACCTCGCACGCCTATGTCTCCCGGGAGACGGCCCGGCTGCTGGGCAAGGAGCCCGAGGACGTCAATGTGATCGTGCTGCACCTGGGCAACGGGGCCTCCGCCTCGGCGGTCCGGGGCGGTCGCTGTGTGGACACCTCCATGGGGCTCACCCCGCTGGAGGGCCTGGTGATGGGCACCCGCTCCGGTGACATCGACCCGGCGGTGGTCTTCCATCTGAAGCGGGTCGCGGGGATGTCGACCGACGAGGTGGATGTCCTGCTCAACAAGAAGAGCGGTCTGATCGGCCTCTGCGGCGACAACGACATGCGCGAGATCCGCCGCCGGATCGACGCGGGCGACGAGCGCGCCGCCCTCGCCTTCGACGTCTACATCCACCGGCTGAGGAAGTACATCGGCGCGTACTACGCGGTCCTGGGCCGGGTGGACGCCATCGCGTTCACCGCCGGGGTCGGCGAGAACGCGGCCCCGGTGCGGGCGGCGGCCGTGGCCGGGCTGGAGGAACTGGGACTGGCCCTGGACTCCGCGCTGAACGACGAGTGGTCGGACCGGGCGAGGATTGTGTCGGCGCCGTACGCCCGAGTGGCCATCGCGGTGGTCCCGACGGACGAGGAACTGGAGATCGCACGGCAGACATTCGCACTGGTGTCTAGTAATTCACTCGACTGAGCGGCTGTCCGCCCATTTGTACTTTCCACCAGACGGAATATTCCGAGTCGAAACAAACCGATAGGATCCGCCTTATGCGCCGTTCCAAAATCGTCTGCACACTGGGCCCCGCCGTCGACTCGTACGAGCAGCTGAAAGCGCTCATCGAGGCCGGTATGAACGTGGCCCGCTTCAACATGAGCCACGGATCCCACGCCGAGCACGAGGACCGGTACCACCGGCTGCGCAAAGCCGCCGAGGACACCGGCCGGGCCGTGGGCGTGCTCGCCGACCTCCAGGGCCCCAAGATCCGCCTGGAGACCTTCGCCGACGGTCCCGTGGAGCTGGTGCGCGGTGACGAGTTCACCATCACCACCGAGGACGTCCCGGGCGACAAGACGATCTGCGGCACCACCTACAAGGGGCTGCCCGGCGATGTCTCCAAGGGCGACCAGATCCTGATCAACGACGGCAACGTCGAACTGCGCGTGGTCGAGGTCGTGGGCCCCCGGGTCAAGACGATCGTGGTCGAGGGCGGTGTCATCTCCGACCACAAGGGCATCAACCTGCCCGGCGCGGCGGTGAACGTCCCGGCGCTCTCCGAGAAGGACATCGAGGACCTCAAGTTCGCCCTGCGGATGGGCTGCGACCTGGTCGCGCTCTCCTTCGTCCGGGACGCCAACGACGTCAAGGACGTCCACGCGGTGATGGACGAGGTGGGCATCCGTGTCCCCGTCATCGCCAAGGTGGAGAAGCCCCAGGCCGTCGCCAACATGGAGGACGTCATCGCGGCGTTCGACGGCGTGATGGTGGCGCGCGGTGACCTCGCGGTGGAGTACCCGCTGGAGAAGGTCCCGATGGTGCAGAAGCGCCTCATCGAGCTCTGCCGCCGCAACGCCAAGCCGGTGATCGTGGCGACCCAGATGATGGAGTCGATGATCACCAACTCCCGTCCCACCCGCGCCGAGGCGTCCGATGTCGCCAACGCGATCCTGGACGGCGCCGACGCGGTGATGCTCTCGGCCGAGTCCTCGGTGGGCGCCTACCCGATCGAGACGGTCAAGACCATGTCGAAGATCGTCACGGCGGCCGAGAACGAGCTGATGTCCAAGGGCCTCCAGCCCCTGGTCCCCGGCAAGAAGCCGCGCACCCAGGGCGGTTCGGTCGCCCGCGCCGCCTGCGAGATCGCGGACTTCCTCGACGGCAAGGCGCTGATCGCCTTCACCAAGTCCGGTGACACGGCCCGCCGCCTCTCCCGCTACCGCGCCTGCCAGCCGATCCTCGCCTTCACCACGGAGGCCTCCACCCGCAACCAGCTCACCCTGAGCTGGGGCGTGGAGTCCTATGTCGTCCCGCATGTGGACAACACCGACGCGATGGTCGACCTGGTCGACGCCGAACTGGTCAAGCTGCACCGCTACAACGAGGGTGACACCATGATCATCACCGCCGGTTCGCCCCCCGGCGTCCCCGGCACCACCAACATGGTCCGCGTCCACCACCTGGGTCTGCCCGCGTAAGGACGTCGGCGCCCCACGGCGCGTGAGACATACGGACGGGGCCCGCACCACGGATGGTG
>NZ_JBHVHF010000319.1:0-8332 GCF_042800315.1 Streptomyces sp. NPDC057638 | reverse complement strand
GGCCCACAGGGGGCCGGGGCCTTCGTACGCCGTCCGTGCCACTCCGGCACGGCGCGTGCCGTCAGCCGTCAGCCGGGGGCCGCGAGCCGGACGGTCGGGTGCCGCCGTGCGGTCCGGCCGCCGAACCCGACGGGGAGAGCGTGCCGTGCTCCGGGCGGATCGGTCCCCCCAGCGGGGTGAGCCGACCGGCCCGGGTGGCCGGTCCCGAGCCGGGGAACGGTGCCACGGGGGTGACCCGCTCCCGCGCCGGACCCTCCTCGGCGGGGCCGCGCTGGGGCACCATCGCCGACCGGGGCCCGCCCCTTGTCCCGGCGGCCGCCGCGGTCACCGGCAGTGCGGGGGCGAGCCTGCGGCGGGCGCGCCACTGCTCGCGCCGGGCCAGGATCCATGCCTCGGTCCGGGCGATCAGCGGCTCGCACCAGGGCAGCGCCAGCAGGATCAGCAGCCCCGCGGCCCAGCCGAGCAGAACATCGCTCAGCCAGTGCGTACCGATGTAGACGGTGGTGAGACCGACCCCGAGCGAGACCGTGGCGGAGAGCGCCGACAGATAGCGCCGGGTCGTGGGGGTGGTGGCCAGATAGGCCAGGATTCCCCAGGTCACGACCGCGTTGGCGGTATGGCCGGAAGGAAATATATCCCCCCCGGCGAACAGCTCGGCCGAGCCGATCTGGGTCGCGTAGTGGGGGCCGAGCCGGCCGAGGCCGATCTTGACCGCGCCGACGGTCGTGTTGAGCAGCAACAGCGAGACGCCGAGCACCAGCAGGGGCCGCAGGGTGTGCTGGCGCCAGGAGCGCCAGCCGAGCCAGGCGGCGACCATCACGGCCGTCGGTCCGCGCTGGCCGAGCACCACGAAGTAGTCGAGGAAGGCGTGCAGCGACGGCCACTGCTGATAGGGCCGGAAGAGCATGACCTTCCAGTCGATGAGCACGAGCCAGGTCGAGGCCAGGACGGCCACGACGATGGCGGCATAGAACGCGGCCGTCCCGCCGAAGAGGGCGAGACGGGTGCGGCTCATCCGCGGGATCTCAATCTTCGGCGGTTCCGGCTCTCGGTCCAAGCGGGCGAAGATGTCGGTACGCACCCTAGCGACGTTACAGCGAGTGAGTGTGTGGCTAGGCCGATCCAGCGGGTTTGTGATGACGATGTGATGTGGCGCGGGTCTCCATGGCGTGAATTGTGCCGGGTCAATGAGGAAATTCCCATGCTTGCCCGGCGCATTGTTTCCCGGGCGGGTCGACGGGAGCCTCATTCGGGAGCCTGAATTGCCGTCCGCGCCGGGTCGCGTACCGGCCTTTCCGGCGCTTCGGGCGCTTCGGACGGATGGCGGCGGGACGGTGGATCCGGGGCGGCGGCCGGGTGCGGGCGGCAGGGGGCGG
This sequence comes from Streptomyces sp. NPDC057638, assembly GCF_042800315.1. Classification (NCBI taxonomy): domain Bacteria; kingdom Bacillati; phylum Actinomycetota; class Actinomycetes; order Kitasatosporales; family Streptomycetaceae; genus Streptomyces; species Streptomyces sp. NPDC057638. The sequence continues at coordinate 6,956 of NZ_JBHVHF010000319.1, read as the reverse complement.
CAGGGGGCCGGGGCGGGAGCGGCGGCACGCGGAGCCGGGCCGCCGGTGGGTGCCCGCGTGGCTCGCGCCGGCTCGGGCGCGCCGCCGGGGGGCCCGTGGTCTCCGCGGCGGGGCGGGGTGCGCGATGCCGGGCCCGTCGGGCCGTCGCGTGTGGCGTACGCCACAGGGAGGCCCCCCGGGCGGTGAGAGATGGACCACCCGTCACACTGGTGAACTCGCGTAAGGTGACGGCTCGCTCGCCCGTCGGCGTCACAGCGCCCCGTGGGACCGTCCCCGTCTCCCGGCCGGACCGCCGAGCGCGAGGGAACCACTGGAGGTAGGCGCATGTCAGGGACGGCCCCGATCGGCCGCGGGCCCTCGGCGACGGCGCGGGCTGGTGCCGCCGGGGCGGGCCGCTGGGTCATCCTGATGGTCCTGTGCGTGAGCCTGCTCCTGGTGGCGGTGGACGCCACCGTGCTGCATGTCGCCGTTCCCGCGGTCACCGAGGACCTGCGCCCCAGCGGGGTCGAGCTGCTGTGGATCGTCGACTCCTATCCCCTGCTCTGCGCCGCGCTGCTGATACTTTTCGGCACCCTCGGCGACCGGGTGGGACGGCGCCGGGTCCTGCTGCTGGGATACGCGCTCTTCGGGGTCGCCTCCGCGTTCGCCGCGTTCGCGCCCACGCCCGAGGTGCTGATCGGCGCCCGCGCCCTCCTCGGGGTCGGCGGCGCCATGATCATGCCCGCGACGCTCTCCATCCTCCGTACGGTCTTCCCCGACCGGCAGGAGCGGGCGATGGCGATCGGGATCTGGACCGCCGTGGCCGCCGTCGGTGCCGCCACCGGGCCGGTGCTGGGCGGCTTTCTGATCGAGAACTTCTGGTGGGGCTCGGTCTTCCTGATCAACATCCCGCTGATGGCCGTGATCCTGCCGCTGGGCCGCTGGCTGCTGCCGGAGTCCCGGGGTGATGTGGACGGGCCCTGGGACGTGCTGGGCGCGCTGATGGCGGCGGCGGGCATCCTCGGGGTCGTCCTCGGGGTGAAGCGGCTGGGCGTCGGCCATCCGCCGCTGGAGCCCGCGACGCTCGGGCCGATGGCGCTCGGCGCCGCGCTGCTGATCCTCTTCGTCCGGCGGCAGCGCCGCCGCCCCCATCCGCTGATCAATATGCGGATGTTCGCCACCGCGACCTTCTCCACCGCCGTCGGCTGCATCGTCCTGGCGATGCTGGCCCTGGTCGGCCTGGAGCTGATCGCCATCCAGTACCTCCAGCTCATCCTGGGGCTCGGCCCGATGGAGACCGGGCTGAGGCTGCTGCCCCTGACCTTCGCCGCGATGGCGGCGGGTGCCATGGGCTCCGCCGTGCTGCGGTGGACCGGCCCGCGCCGGATGGTGTGCGGGGGGTTCGTGCTGACGGCGGGCGCCGTGCTGCTGCTGACCCTGATGGGCCAGCAGGACCGGCCGCTGCTGCTCACGGTGGGTTTCGTGCTGCTCGGCTTCGGGCTCCAGACCACGCTCTTCGCGGCGTACGAGTCCATGCTCAGCGAGGCGCCCGCCGAGTACGCGGGTGGGGCGGCCGCGATCGGCGAGACGTCCTACCAACTCGGCGCGGGCATGGGTATCGCCCTGCTCGGCAGCGTGATGAACGCGGCCTACGCCCCCGCCGTCCAGTCGCTCTCCGGTGTGCCCGCGAGCGCCGCGTCGGCGGCGGCGCACTCGCTCGGCGGGGCGTACCAGGTCGCCGAGCGGCTCGGCGGGGCGGCCGGGGAACTGCTGCGGGCCACGGCCCGTCAGTCCTTCGTCCATGGGCTGCATGTGACGCTGCTGGTCAGCGCGGGTCTGCTGCTGCTCGGGGCGCTGGCGGCGCTGCGGCTGCCGGGCCGGATGGACCATGAGGCGGCGGACCAGGCGCTGGTGGACGGCCCGGCGGAGCTCTGTCCGCGGCCGCGTCGCCCGTCGGAGGCGGCCGTGGTCGCCCCGGCCGTGCTGCCGGACCGTTCGGCGTCGGCCCGCTGAGGGTGCCGGGCGCGCGGGGCCGGTCCGGTCGGGTGCGCGGGGCGCCGGGCGGGCCCGGCCGGACGCGTCGGCCGATGCTGCGGCTGGATGCCCTGGACGGCCGGGGAGCTCTCCCCGTAGCGTCCACCAGGCCAGAGCCGCCCGAGCCGTCCGGCGTCCACGCCGTCCGCGCCCCTGGAGGACCGCACCATGACTGGGTCTGCGTCATCCGTACCGTCCGCGTCCGCTGTGCCCTCGGTGCCCCCTGTGCCCTCGGTACCTCCTGTGCCGTCTGTGCCGAAGGGGCCAGCTGTTCCGTCCGGCCGGTTCGACGCGGCCGACCCCCTCGGACTCGACGACCTCCTGTCGCCGGAGGACCTCGCCGTCCGCGACACCGTCCGCGCCTGGGCCGCCGACCGGGTGCTCCCTCATATCGCGGAGTGGTACGAACGCGGCGAACTGCCCGTACTGCGTGAGCTGACCCGGGAACTGGGCGGACTCGGCGCGCTCGGGATGAACCTGACCGGGTACGGCTGCGCGGGCGCCAGCTCCGTCCAGTACGGACTGGCCTGTCTGGAGCTGGAGGCCGCCGACTCCGGGGTGCGCTCCCTCGTCTCGGTCCAGGGCTCGCTCGCCATGTACGCCATCCACCGCTTCGGCTCCGAGGAGCAGCGCGAGCGCTGGCTCCCCGGCATGGCGCGGGGCGAGATCATCGGCTGCTTCGGCCTCACCGAGCCCGACCACGGCTCCGACCCCGCCGGGATGCGCACCCGAGCCCGCCGCGACGGCTCCGACTGGGTGCTGACGGGCCGCAAGATGTGGATCACCAATGGCTCGGTCGCCGGGGTCGCGGTGGTCTGGGCCCAGACCGGCGATGACCCGTCGGGGATCCGGGGCTTCCTCGTGCCCGCCGGCAGTCCCGGCTTCAGCGCCCCCGAGATCCACCACAAGTGGTCCCTGCGCGCCAGCGTCACCAGCGAACTCGTACTGGACGAGGTCCGCCTCCCGGCCGACGCCGTACTGCCGGAGGTCAGCGGGCTGCGGGGACCGCTGAGCTGCCTCAGCCACGCCCGCTACGGAATCGTCTGGGGCGCCATGGGCGCCGCGCGCGCCAGCTTCGAGGCGGCACTGGAGTACGCCGGGACCCGGGAGCAGTTCGGCCGCCCCATCGGCGGGTTCCAGCTCACCCAGGCCAAGCTCGCCGACATGGCGGTCGAGCTGCACAAGGGGATCCTGCTCGCCCACCATCTCGGCCGCCGGATGGACACGGGCACGCTCCGGCCGGAGCAGGTCAGCTTCGGGAAGCTCAACAACGTACGGGAGGCGATCGAGATCTGCCGCACCGCGCGGACGGTGCTCGGCGCCAACGGGATCTCCCTGGAGTACCCGGTGATGCGGCACGCCACCAATCTGGAGTCGGTGCTGACCTATGAGGGCACCGTCGAGATGCACCAGCTGGTGCTGGGGAAGGCCCTGACCGGCCTGGACGCCTTCCGCTGAGCCGGCGGCCGCCGGGATCAGGGGGCGGGGAGTGAGGGGCGCGGGCGGGCCGCCGCGCCCCGCTCAGCTCTGGTTGTAGAAACCGTCCTGAGGCCGGCCCGGGGCCTCGCCGCTGACGACCTGGGTGTGGGCGGGGCTCAGCAGGAAGACCCGGTTGGCCACCCGGTCGATGGAGCCTCTCAGCCCGAAGGTCAGCCCCGCCGCGAAGTCCACCACGCGCTTGGCGTCCGCGGACTCCAGCGAGGTCAGGTTGACGATGACGGGGACGCCCTCGCGGAACAGCTCGCCGATGTTGCGGGCGTCGCGGAAGCAGGTGGGCGCGACCGTCGCGATCCTGCGGCTCTCGTCCGGGACGGATTCGGAGGCGACACGCACCCGCGGGTCGGTGGCCCAGGCGTCACCCGTCTCGGCACCCTCGGCGTAATCGGCGTACTCGTCGGAGTAGTAGCGCTCGTCGTTGTCCTCGACGAGGCCCAGCCAGGCACTCGCCTTGCGCACGGATCCCATGGACGCCTCCCTTCCTCTGTGGTCCGCTCACCAGCGGTCGTACGTCTTTCCTGTCCCTATGGTCGTCCATCATGCGGATCGCGCGCCAAGTGGATAGCCGCCGCGCACGGCTTTCGTGACGGTACTGGCACAGAAAATATGGCGATACGTCAGGGTTCTTGCTGTATCCGGGGTGTGGATTGCCCAGAATATGACTGTCGGGCCGGATGGGTGAGCGACCGTGCGTACGGGTGAACGACCCCCTCGCCGTGAGTCGCATACGATGCCTGCCGCATGATCGTGCGTCACACCCGGGGGAAGTGAACGTGTTCGGAATCGTCAGGCCCTGCCGCCATCGCCTCACCGACGGACTCAAGAGCGCCTGGCTGGCCCATCTCTGCGGGCTCTGCCTGGCGCTCCGCGCCGACCACGGCCAGTTCGCCCGGCTCGTCACCAACTACGACGGGCTGCTGATATCGGTGCTGACGGAGGCTCAGTCCCCACGGGTGCCGGGCGACCGCCGCACGGCGGGCCCCTGCCCGTTGCGTGGACTGCGCACCGCCCCGGTCGCCCGGGGCGAGGGCGCCCGGCTGGCCGCCTCCGTCTCCCTGGTGCTGGCCTCCGCCAAGCTCCGGGACCATGTCGCGGACGGGGACGGGGTGCTGGCCCACCGGCCGGCCGGGGTACTGGCCGCCGCCGCGCGCCGGGTCGCGACGGGCTGGGACCGGGCCGGTGCCCGCTCCGGCGCGGCCGTCGGCTTCGACACCGCCGTCCTGCTGGACGCGGTCGGCCGCCAGGGCGGGATCGAGGCCCTCGCCGGGCCCGGCACCCCCCTGCTGACCATCACCGAACCCACCGAGACCGCCACCGCCGCCGCGTTCGCCCACACCGCCCGGCTCGCGGGACGCCCGCACAACGCGGCGCCGCTCGCCGAGGCGGGCCGCCTTTTCGGCCGTCTCGCCCACCTCCTGGACGCCGTGACCGACCAGACGTCCGACGCCGCGTCAGGCGCCTGGAACCCCCTGACCGCGACCGCCACCCCACCGGCCGAGGCCCGCCGTCTCGCCGATGACGCCGTCCATGGCATCCGGCTCGCCCTGCGCGATGTCGACTTCACCGATGACCGCCTGGTCCACGCGCTGCTCGCGCACGAACTGCGCCCCGCCGTCGACCGCGCCTTCGGGACGGTGGTCTGCGGCCATGCCGCCGAGGGGCACGGGACGAAGGGCGGGGCGTCGTCCCCGTACGGTTCGTCACCTCCGCGCGGCTCCTCGTCCGCGCCCGGTCCGTCGTCCGCGCCCGGCTCCTCGTCTCCGTACGACGGGGACGGGGCGGGGCAGGGGAGCGGTGGTTCCGGTGGCGGGGGAGGCGGTGGCCGGGGGGAACCCGGGGGAACGGGCGGCGGCGCGCGGAAGCCACGGAGCTTCCTCGCCGGATGTGCGGCCTTCACCTGGCTCTGCTGCACCTGCCAGATGTGCTGTCGCGAGACCTATGAGGGTCCGTGGTCACGGAAGCGCAGGCGTGGCTGCGACCAGGACTGCCCTGACTGCGACTGCGGCTGCTCCTGACGGGACGCCCGCCTCTGCGGGGGGACTTCGGCCGGGGCCTGTCCGCTGGAGCGGGCGTCGTGGGAAGCCGGGTCGCCGGGGTGACTCCAGGCGCGGGGCACGCGCGCCCGGCGAGGTCCGTCGGAGCGGCCCCGGGGGCCACCGACGGGATGACGGAGGTGTGCTGAGGAAGGGTGAGTGAACGCGAGGGGAGGGGGGTTACGGCGCGTCAGGTGCGGGTGAGGACCGGGCGGTCCCCGTCAGGAGTGACGGGGACGGACAGCGCGGCGCGCGGGATGCGGCGCCGGACACGGCGGGACCGGCGCGGGCGGCCGGACGGGCGCGGCGGGCGGCGGGACCACCCACCCCATCCGACACGGTCCGAGTCGGATGGGGTGGCGGTGCGCAGCGGGCCGGCCTGGCTCGTCAGGCTCGACAGGAGGAGGACCACACCCGACCGAAGTCGATGTGGGAGCGCTTGACCAGCGGCTGCTGCGAGGGCATGGCCTAAGTGGAACAGGCATCCGTATCGGCGTCAACCGCCGTGAGACGCGATGCCCACCATGTGGACGACCTTGACAAGGGGTCACATCCTGCCCCTAGCCTTCGGCGGTACGGGCCGTGCTGAGGGGCTTGGTCCGTGCTCAGGGAATCCGGGGTCGGTGCCGCGTCGAGGAACGCGACCGGTCCCGACCCGTACGGCCGGTCCACGCGTCCCGGCGTTCCCGTGTCATCTGGTGCACTCCGGTGAAGGCCACCCGTGTTCGCTGTCGAGCCGCGGAGCCTTGCCCATGGCCTTGTCCCCCACTGATCCCGGCGCCTTACCCAACGATGGTGCCGGGCCTGTTCCGCCGTCCGGTTCCGTAGCGCGGTCCGGCCGTGCGTCGTCCGGTTCCGTTCCGCGGTCCGGCTGTCCGTCGTCCGGTTCCGTATCGCGGTCCGGCTGTGTGACGTCCGTCCGCGCGCCCGCTGGCCGCGCGTCGCCCGGCGGTGTGACGCCCGGTGTCCGTAGGGCGCGGCCGTCCCTCGCCATCGCGGGCACCGGCCCGCGCGGCACCGGCGTACGCGAACGCCGCGCCGCCAGCCTCCCCGAGCGGTACGGGAACCGCCCGCTCGACCTCCACCTCAGCGCCCCCTTCGCCCCCGGCGCGGGACGGATCCGGCGCGCCGGACAGTCCCCCTGCCCTTGGACGGACCCGCATACCGAGGACGTCACGCGCGGCACCGACGAGCGCGGGGACGGTGCGGACCCGCACGGCCCCCTACGCCCGGGACCCACCCTCGCCGCGTGGGCCGGGACCGGCGGCCGGAGCCTCGCCGACCGTCGGCGCCAGGGCGTCTGTCCGCGCTGGTTCCACCGGCGCGCCGTTGCCGCCCTGCCGCCCCAGCCCCAGCCGCCCCAGCCCCCGAGGGCCGGGGCCCGCGCCCGTGTGCCCCCGTCGCGGGCGGGCG
>NZ_JBHVHF010000318.1:0-8382 GCF_042800315.1 Streptomyces sp. NPDC057638 | reverse complement strand
ACACCACACAGGTGTCCGGCCCCCGGCCGTGGCTCAACACGGTGACGGTGTCACTTCTTGCGGCGACGCCCACCGCTCTTCTGGGCCTTGCGGCGCTCGGCGCGGGTCATCCCGTCCGAGGCGGAACGCGCGGGCGAGCCATCGCTGGCGAAGTCGCCCTCGACGACACCGCCCTCACCGTCGACCGTCGGCGCGGAGAAGTGCAGCCGGTCCGGGCGCTGCGGGGCCTCCAGGCCCTTCGCCCGGATCTCGGGACGCGAGGCGGGCGCCGCGTCCTTCTTGTCCAGCGAGGTGCGCTCGGCGGCGGCGTCCACCGGAACCTCCTCGACCTGCTGCTCCACCTGGACCTCCAGGTTGAACAGATAGCCGACGGACTCCTCCTTGATGCCGTCCATCATGGCGGTGAACATGTCGAAGCCCTCGCGCTGGTACTCCACCAGCGGGTCCTTCTGCGCCATCGCGCGCAGACCGATGCCCTCCTGGAGGTAGTCCATCTCGTAGAGGTGCTCACGCCACTTGCGGTCGAGCACCGAGAGGACCACGCGCCGCTCCAGCTCCCGCATGATCTCGGAGCCGAGCTGCTTCTCCCGGGAGTCGTACTGCGCGTGGATGTCCTCCTTGATGGACTCCGCGATGAACTCCGCCGTGATGCCCGCGCGGTCGCCCGTGGCGTCCTCCAGGTCCTCGACGGTGGTCTGCACCGGGTAGAGCTGCTTGAAGGCGCCCCACAGCCGGTCCAGGTCCCACTCCTCGGCGAAGCCCTCGACGGTCTCGGCCTGGATGTAGGCGTCGATGGTGTCGTCCATGAAGTGGCCGATCTGCTCGTGCAGATCCTCGCCCTCCAGGACCCGGCGCCGCTCGGCGTAGATCACCTTGCGCTGGCGGTTGAGCACGTCGTCGTACTTCAGGACGTTCTTACGCGTCTCGAAGTTCTGCTGCTCGACCTGGGACTGGGCGGAGGCGATGGCGCGCGTCACCATCTTGTTCTCGATCGGGACGTCATCGGGGACATTGGCCATGGCCATCACCCGCTCGACCATCTGCGCCTTGAACAGACGCATCAGGTCGTCACCGAGGGAGAGGTAGAAGCGGGACTCGCCCGGGTCGCCCTGACGGCCGGACCGACCGCGGAGCTGGTTGTCGATACGCCGGGACTCATGGCGCTCGGTCCCGAGGACATAGAGCCCGCCGAGCCCCTTGACCTCCTCGAACTCCGCCTTGACGGCCTGCTCGGCCTTCTCCAGGGCGGTGGGCAGGGCGGCCGCCCACTCCTCGACGTGCTCCACCGGGTCCAGGCCGAGCTGACGCAGCTCCGCCTCGGCGAGGTCGTCCGGGTTGCCGCCGAGCTTGATGTCGGTACCACGGCCGGCCATGTTGGTGGCGACGGTGACCGCGCCCTTGCGCCCGGCCTGGGCGACGATGATCGCCTCCCGGTCATGCTGCTTGGCGTTGAGCACCTCGTGCTGCACACCGCGCTTGTTGAGCTGCTGCGAGAGGTACTCGGACTTCTCGACCGAGGTGGTGCCGACGAGGATCGGCTGGCCCTGCTCGTGCTTCTCGACGATGTCGTCGACGACCGCGGCGAACTTGGCGACCTCGGTGCGGTAGATCAGGTCGGACTGGTCCTTGCGGACCATCGGCCGGTTGGTCGGGATCGGCACCACACCGAGCTTGTAGATCTGCTGGAACTCGGCGGCCTCCGTCATGGCCGTACCGGTCATACCGGACAGCTTGTCGTAGAGGAGGAAGAAGTTCTGGAGGGTGATCGTGGCGAGGGTCTGGTTCTCGTCCTTGATGTCCACCCCCTCCTTCGCCTCGATCGCCTGGTGCATGCCCTCGTTGTAGCGGCGACCGGCGAGGATACGGCCGGTGTGCTCGTCGACGATCATGACCTCGCCGTCGATGACGACGTAGTCCTTGTCCTTCTTGAAGAGTTCCTTGGCCTTGATGGCATTGTTCAGATAGCCGACCAGGGGGGTGTTCACCGACTCGTAGAGGTTGTCGATGCCCAGCCAGTCCTCGACCTTGGCGACACCCGACTCATGGATGGCGACGGTCCGCTTCTTCTCGTCGACCTCGTAGTCGCCGGTCTCCTCGATGCCCTTGAGCGTGTTGCCGGGCTCACCGCGGGTAAGGCGCTTGACCAGCTTGGCGAAGTCGCCGTACCACTTGGTGGCCTGGTCGGCGGGGCCGGAGATGATCAGCGGCGTACGCGCCTCGTCGACGAGGATCGAGTCGACCTCGTCGACGACGGCGAAGTTGTGGCCGCGCTGGACGAGCTCGTCCTGGGACCACGCCATGTTGTCGCGGAGGTAGTCGAAGCCGAACTCGTTGTTCGTGCCGTACGTGATGTCGCAGGCGTACTGCTCGCGGCGCTGCGCCGGCGTCATGTTCGCCAGGATGCAGCCGACGGACAGGCCCAGGAACTTGTGGACGCGGCCCATCATCTCGGAGTCGCGCTCGGCCAGGTAGTCGTTCACCGTGATCAGGTGGACGCCCTTGCCGGAGAGCGCGTTGAGGTACGTGGGGAGGGTGCCGACGAGGGTCTTGCCCTCACCGGTCTTCATCTCCGCCACATAACCGAGGTGGAGCGCGGCGCCACCCATGATCTGCACGTCGTAGTGGCGCTGGCCGAGGACGCGCTTGGCCGCCTCGCGGACGGTCGCGAACGCCTCGGGAAGCAGGTCGTCGAGCGTGGCTCCCTCGGCGAAACGCTCCTTGTACTCTTCCGTGAGCGCCCGCAACTCGGCGTCGGAGAGGCTGACGAAGTCCTCTTCGATGGAGTTGACCTGGTCCGCGATGCGGTGCAGTTTGCGCAGGATCTTGCCTTCGCCTGCACGCATGAGCTTGTTGAAGACGGACACTGAGGCTGGTCTCCTTGCCGGTCGGGCCTGGCTGGGTCGTGATGGACACAGGGTCGTGATGGACACGGACACGGGCACGGCACACGGCCCCACCGCAACGGCCATCGTAAGCGAGGACCCCGCCGGGCCGGGAGGTCCATGGCCGGTCAGGCCGGTCCGTCTACCCGCATGGAGAACGCACGGGAGCCGCGGAAGGTGCCGCCGCGTCGGGAAAAGGGCTCGCTCCACCCCCACCGACGGACCAGAATCCGGCCATGGAGCCCGTCACACTCACCACCGAGCGCCTGCTGCTGCGCACCTTCACCCCGGATGACACGGAAGCGGTCCTGCGGGCCTGCCAGGACCCGGACATCCTGCGCTGGACGACCGTTCCCGCCCCGTATGAGCGCCATCACGCCGTCGAGTACACGGAGCGGATGGTGCCCGAGGGCTGGCGCACCGGCACCATGTACACCTTCGCCGTCGTCCCGCGTGAGGGCGGCCCCGTGATGGCGTCGATCGCGATCACACTCCGTACCCACTCCGGCACATGGGAGATCGGCTACTGGACCGCCGCCGAACATCGCGGCCGTGGCGTGATGGTCGAGTCGGCACGGGCACTCGCCCACTGGGCTTTCACCACGCTGGGCGCGACACGGCTGGAGTGGCGGGCCGAGGTCGGCAACGAGGGTTCCCGGGCGGTCGCCGAGCGGGCGGGCTTCACGGTCGAGGGCGTCCTGCGCGCGGCCCTGATGAACAAGGACACGCTGCGTGACTGCTGGGTGGGATCGCTGCTCCCCTCGGATCTCGCGCTGCCCTCCCCGTACGCCTATCTGCCCCACCGTCGCGGAACGGGCACGGACGAGCACTCCGGCTGAACCGGGGGCACGCTGTCAGTGCCGCCCTCTATCGTGCCGATCATGACGATGACGCCTCCCGCCGCCGAGCTCTCCGCCGACGAAGCCCGCCGCATCGCGCTGCGCGCCCAGGGGTTCCTCGGCGCTCCCGACCGGCGGGGCGGGGTCCGCGCTGTCAGGGGGGTGCTGCGGCACTTGGGCGCGGTGCAGCTGGACACCATCTCGGTGCTGGCCCGCTCCCACGAGTTGATCCCGTACGCCCGGCTCGGCGCCGTCGGACGCCGCACGGTCGAGGACGCCTACTGGACCGAGGGCCACAGCTTCGAGTACTGGTCACACGCCGCGTGCATTCTGCCGGTCGAGGAGTGGCCGTACTTCGGCTTCCGCCGCCGTGCCTTCCGCGACCGGCCGCAGTGGAGCCATGAACTGCCCGACGGGGCGTACACCAGGGTGATCGAGCAGCTGCGCGCCGAGGGCCCCCTGACCGCGACCGATCTGGGCGGCGCGAAGAACGGCGGCCCGTGGTGGGACTGGTCGGCCTCCAAGGTCGCTGTCGAGCGCGCGCTGATGCTGGGCGAGGTGGTGTGCGTCGAGCGCCGCGGCTGGAAGCGGGTCTACGACCTGGCCGAGCGCGCGATTCCCGCCGATCTCCTCGGGACCGAGCTGGACGACGCCGCGTGTCTGCGCCGCCTCGTCGGTCTGGCCGGGCGGGCACTGGGCGTGGGCACCCGCGCCGACATAGCCGACTACCACCGGCTCAAGGCCGAGCAGGTCGACGCCGTGATCGGCGAGTCCGGTCTGGTGCCGGTCACGGTCGAGGGCTGGTCCAAGCCCGCGTGGGCCGACCCCGAGGCTCTGGCCGTCGCGCCCCGTGGCCGCCACCGCACCACGCTGCTCTCACCGTTCGACTCACTGATCTGGGAGCGCGCCCGCACGGAGCGGATCTTCGGCTTCTCCCACCGGCTGGAGGCGTACGTCCCGAAACCGAAGCGTGTGTACGGCTACTTCGCGATGCCCCTGCTCTCCGGTGGCAGACTGCTCGGCCGGGTCGATCCCGCGCGTGAGGGGCACACGCTCGTGGCCCGTCATGCCTCACTGGAGACCGCCAAGGCCGTCGAACCCATGGCGACGGCGCTGCGTGAGGCGGCGTCCTGGGTGGGCTGTGACACGGTCCGGGTGGAGCGGGTCAGCCCGCCCGAGCTGGCTCCCGCCCTGGTGGCGGCCCTGCGCTGAGGCCCCGGAGAGGGCGGGTGGGGCAGGTGCGCCCGCGCCGGGCTCACCGGCCCGGGGCGCGGTCATCTGCCGCGCCCCTTCCCCGGCCCGGCGGCGCTCCCCGGCGGACCCTGACTCCGTGGGCCGGGCCCAGCCAACGGAGCGCGGGAGCGTCGCAGCGCGGGACCCGGCTCCACGGACCGGCGGTAACCGCCCCCATCTCCTCCTTCGCCCCTCACCCAGGAGCCACGGTCATGCCGTGAGCCCGGCCGCGCGCCGCTGGGTGACGGGATCCAGCGCGTCTCCCGGGAGAACACGTCCAGGGCCTCTCTCTTTCGGATCGTGCTGAGGCTCGTGGGCCCTGACACCTGCCCCTGCCCCTGGTGGCCTGGGAGGTAACCCCCGGGGCCGCCCTCGGGCCCGGGGAGGGGTGCCCCTCAGCCTGGGCAGGGGCCCCGGGCGGAGCCTGGGGCAGTACTCCCTGCGCCAGAAACCCGCTCACGATCCCCGCCTGACCCGGAGGAAGAGCCCTAGCGGATCTCCAGGATCTTCTCGCGCATCGCGTAGACGACGGCCTCCATCCGAGAGTGGAGCTGAAGCTTCTCCAGGATGTTGCGCACATGGTTCTTCACCGTGTTCTCGGAGATGAACAGCTCCTTGGCGATGTCCCGGTTGTTCATCCCCGTGGCGACCAGCTTGAGCACCTCCAGCTCGCGGTCGGTCAGCCGGGGCGCGGGAACCAGCCGCCGCTCGTCCGTGCGCTGGATCATCGACTTGAACTCGGTGAGCAGTTTGGACGCCATGGAGGGACTGATCTGCGACTGGCCGTCGGCGACCGCGCGGATCGCGGTGGCGACCTCGTCGGTGGAGATCTCCTTGAGCAGGTAGCCGGTGGCCCCCGCCTTGATCGCGTCGTAGAGGTCGGCCTCCTCATCGCTGATCGTCAGCATGATGATCTTCGCGCTGGGGGCCACCTCCTTGATGGAGGTGCACGCCTCGATCCCACCGCGCCGTGGCATGCGTACGTCCATCAGCACGATGTCGGGAAGCAGGTCAGCGGCCTTGTCGACCGCCTCTGCCCCGTCACCGGCCTCGCCGACGACCTGGATGTCCTCTTCCTGGGCGAGGACGATCTCCAGTCCCCGCCGGAACAGGGCGTGGTCATCCACCACGAGAACCCGGATCGGCTCGCTCGGGGAGCCGCCCGTGGCCGTGCGGGCCCCGACGGCCGTCTCTCCGGCGTCCACCGTGTCGCCGTGCACCGGCCCGAAGCTGTCCGCCATCGTTCCTCCCCCTGAAGGCAGTGGCCTGAAGGGCATGTCAGATTCGCCAACACCCGTGCACCGCGCACGGATTGGCCTGTGGCGCCATGCTTTCATGCCCGGACGACAGCACGGTGATCCTTGGCGAGCACGGTGGTGCCCCTCGGGGCGCCGAAGCGCTCCCAGGGGGCACCGGTGCTCTGTCCCGTCCCCCGCGGCGGCCGGGGGTCAGCCGCCGAGCGCTCCGCCCGCGCCACCCCGCTCGGCGGCGGCGAGCGGGTCGGTCTCCAGATGGATGACGCCGTAGTCATAGGCGTGCCGCCGGTAGACGACACTGGGCTGCTTCGTCTCGGAGTCGACGAAGAGATAGAAATCGTGTCCGACCAGTTCCATCTCGTAGAGGGCCTGGTCAAGGGTCATCGGTGCCGCGGTGTGCACCTTCTCGCGCACCACCAGCGGTCCCTCGCCCTGCACTTCGAGCGAGCCGATCCGGGTGGTGGGAATGGCGTCCGTCCGTTCATCGGCCGCGAGGTTGCCGTCGGGGTTCAACTCCGCGACACCCGGGACGACATCGGCCACTTCGGCCGCCGGGATACGTCCGTTCCCCCGGCGGGTGTGTCGCTTGTCGTGCTGCTTGCGCAGCCGTGCCTCCAGTTTGCCCGTGGCGAGGTCGAGCGCCGCGTACGGGTCAGCCGCAGCGGCCTCCGCCCGGATCACCGGCCCCCGGGAGTGCAGGGTGATCTCGACGCGGTCGGAACGGTCGGCCTGCCGCGGGTTGTGCTCCTTGGACACCTCGACATCCAGGCTGATCACCTTGGCGTCGAGCTTCTGGATCTTGTCCAGCTTCAGCTTCTCGGCCACGTGCTTGCGGAACCGCTCCGGCACCTCGGTCTTGCGGCCCTTGACGACGATGTCCACGCAGAACTCCGTTCCCGGATTGCTCCGCCCGCCCGGCGGCTGCGGAGCGTCTCCCTCTTGCACCAGACTCCGGTGAGTACCGAAGCCTCGGACTAGGCGACTTTCACCTCCTCCTCCCCAGTCGACAAGATCCCCACCCCACCAACTTTCGAGGTTTTCCGTTGCCGCGAATCCCTGGCCGAAAGCACGGCGGTGCACTCGGTGAGGTAAGCCATCCGCAATCGCAGATCCTCACAACCGAACATAGCTCGATCGAGTGGTGGTCGGCACCCGCTACCAGCGCGTACCTCCGTTGGGGCCTCTTTTCTCTCTTACTACCTGCAACGTCGAACCTTCCCCGTCAGTTCCGGTTTATTTCAAAAGAGATCGACCGCGCCGCGACGACCGCGGCAACCGGTGGTATAAGCCGGGTAAAGCAGGCCTCTGCCAGCGGACCCGATGGCGTCCGGCTCCGTATACGCCTGCCCGTGCCCGAAATCGGGCCGGAAATAGCGTCCTCCATCTCATCGCGAACAGCGGCACGGAACGCACGGGCCGCCTCCGCCAGTGAGGCGCCCGTGGTCATCAGATCGTCCACCAGAACGACCCTGCCTCCAGAGAGCAACCGCATGCCCGCCGGCATCGCCTCCAGCGCTCCGGCCATGTTCTCCTCCCGTTGCCGAGCGGTCAGTCCCGACTGGTCCAGTACTCCTCGCCGCTGCCGCAGCAGCGGCACGACCCGCGCCTGGCGTCCCCCGCGTCTCAACTCGGCCGAGGCCGCGAGGGCAAGCCTCCGCGTGGCGTCGTGCCCCCGGGCCCGGACCGCACGCCGCGCCGAGGGAACCGGCACCAGCGACACCGGACCGGAGCCGGGTGCCACGGCCCGCACCGCTCCGGCGAGCGCCCGGCCGAGATAGCGCGCCAGCCCCAACGCGCCACGCTCCTTGTGCGCGATCAGTGCCTCCCGTACCGCGTCTGCGTATGGCGCGGACGCCCAGACCTCGGGAAGCCCATCGGGCGCGGGCACCGGCCGTGCCCGACGGGGCGGACGGCCGTACAGCCGCGCCGCGCACACATCGCACAGCGGCGGCCCTGGGGCCCCGCACCCCGGACACACCACCGGCAGTACCAAGCCGGAGATCTCCTGCCACCAACCCCGCATGACCACCACTCTGCCCCTGGTCCCGAAGACTCGCCACTCCTGTGGATAACCTCCGGCAAGAGAGACAAAAGCCCAGTTCAGCGCTGCTAGGCGGGAGACAGCTAGGTCATCACGACAGCACGCGAGGGGGCGGGGAGGCCGCTCCGGCC
>NZ_JBHVHF010000317.1:0-8459 GCF_042800315.1 Streptomyces sp. NPDC057638 | reverse complement strand
GCGGCACCCCCCACTCGGGGGGTGCCGCCCTTCGTCCGTTCCCGGGCGCCGCGGCGGGCCGGTCCCGGGGCGTCCTCAGCCCCGCATGACCTCCGGCTCGTGCCGCCGCAGCAGCCGGGCGACCACGACCCCGCACAGCGCCCCCATCGCCAGCAGCACGGCCAGGTTCAGCCCCCACTGCCCCGCCGTGGCCGCCCAGAGGGGGTCGAGGTTCCCCGGGTTCCGGGGATCCCACGGCGGCATCAGCCGTCCCAGGTCGAGCGTGGCTCCGGCGCCCGCGACGGCCCAACGGGAGGGCATCAGCCAGGCGAGCTGTTCCACCCCCGGCGATCCGTACACCTGGAAGAGGACACCGGTGAAGACGATCTGCACGATGGCGAACATCACCAGCAGGGGCATGGTCTTCTCGGCGGTGCGTACCAGGGCGGAGATCACCAGCCCGGCCATCATCGAGGTGAAGCCGATCGCGGTGATCACCAGCACCAGCTCCACGGCGGACGGCAGCAGCACCCCGTCGGCGGGCAGCTCGCGCGGGATGAGCCCGATGGCGCAGATGATCAGGGACTGCGCCGTCGTGATCAGACCGAGCACGATCACCTTGGAGAGCAGATAGGCCGACCGGGACAGCCCGGTCGCCCGTTCCCTTTCGTAGATCACCCGCTCTTTGATCAGCTCGCGTACGGAGTTGGCCGCGCCGGTGAAGCACATCCCCACGGTGAGGATCAGCGTGATCGTGCCCGCCTCACGGTTGTAGGGGGAGGCGCCGTCGTCGGGCGCGGCCAGTCCGTAGTCGGTCGGGATCACCACGCTGACCAGACCGAGGACGACCGGCAGTGCCGCCATGAGGGCGAGGAAGCCCCGGTCTGCGGCGATGACGGCCAGATAGCGGCGGACCAGGGTGGCGAGCTGCGCGCCCCAGCTCCGGGGCCCCGGCGAGTGGACCCGCCGGGGCGGGGGAAGGACGGCCGGGCCCCCTGCCGCGCCTTCGGCGCCGTCACGGCGGTCGGGGGCGGCCTCGCCCCGGTCGCGGACCGTGGCGGCCGGGTCCGGCGCGCCGTAGAGCCGGTGATGCGCGGAGCCGCGCCAGCGGCCGCCCCAGTCGTGGTCGCGGTACGTCTCGAAGGCGGCGAAGACATCCGCCCAGGTGGCGTACCCGAAGAAGGGGAGCGCCTCGGCCGGGGGCCCGAAGTAGGCGACCGCCCCGCCGGGGGCCATCACCAGGATCCGGTCACAGAGATGCAGCTCGGCGACGGAGTGGGTGACCACGAGCACAGTGCGGCCGTCATCGGCGAGGCCGCGCAGCAGGCGCATCACATCGCGGTCCATGCCCGGGTCGAGACCGGAGGTCGGCTCGTCGAGGAAGAGCAGCGAGGGCTTGGTGAGCAGTTCGAGGGCGACGGAGACCCGCTTGCGCTGACCTCCGGAGAGCGAGGCGACCCGCTTGTCCGCATGGATGTCGAGCTTCAGCTCCCGCAGCACCTCCTCGATCCGCGCCCGGCGCTCCGGCTCGGCGGTGTCGCCGGGGAAGCGCAGCCGGGCCGCGTAGGCGAGGGCGGTCCGTACGGTCAGTTCCTTGTGGAGGATGTCGTCCTGGGGCACCAGCCCGACGCGCCGGCGCAGCTCGGCGAAGTGCCGGTAGAGACTGCGCTGGTCGTACCGGACATCGCCGGTGTCGGCGGGGCGGTAGCCGGTGAGCGCCCTGAGCAGCGTGGACTTTCCGGAACCGGACGGCCCCACCACCCCGACCAGCGACTTCTCGGGGACATCGAAGGAGACGGCGTCCAGGATCGTCCGCCCGCCCTCGACGGTGACCGTCAGTTCGCGAGCGGAGAAGGAGACCGCCCCGG
The DNA here is from genome assembly GCF_042800315.1 of Streptomyces sp. NPDC057638. Taxonomy (NCBI): domain Bacteria; kingdom Bacillati; phylum Actinomycetota; class Actinomycetes; order Kitasatosporales; family Streptomycetaceae; genus Streptomyces; species Streptomyces sp. NPDC057638. The sequence continues at coordinate 6,612 of NZ_JBHVHF010000317.1, read as the reverse complement.
TGTCGATGGACTCCTCCAGCGTGTCCCCGGCGACGCGGAAGGCGGAGCGGCCCACGCCCACGGTGTCCCCGGCACCGATGGCGACGGTGCTGGAGGGGGCGATGGGTTCGCCGTTGACATACGTGCCGTTGTGGGAGCCCAGGTCACGGATGTGGTGGCGGCCGTCGGCGGCCGTGATGAACTCGGCGTGCTGACGTGAGACCTGGAGATCCGCCACCACCAGGTCGTTCTCCAGCGCGCGGCCGATGCGCAGCACGCGCCCGGCGACGAGCCGATGGAGGGTGATGGGGCCGCGACCCCGGTCCCGGTCGCGATCCTGGTCCTGGTTCCGGTCCTGGTTCCGGTGTGGCCCCCGTCGCGGTCCTGACTCCGGCGTCGGCTCCGGCGTCGGCTCCCGCTGTTGCCCCGGCCCTGTCTCCGGCTCCCGTGGCTGGTCCGTACGGTCCGACAGTGTCAGCCGTGGCCCGTCCTGCGGGTTTCCCAGCCGTATCTCCACCCCGACGGCGAGTGGTGTCCGTTCGACCCGCCGCCCGTGCGCATAGGTGCCGTTGGTGCTGCCGTGGTCCTCGATCTGCCAGCCGTGACCGGACCAGTGGACCGTGGCATGGCACCAGGAGACCCGTGCGTCCGCCAGCGTCACATCCCCTTGCGGGGCCCGCCCCACCACGTACGACCTGGACGGATCGAGGTTCCAGGTCCTCCCGCCGACTTCCAGTACGATTTCCCGCACTCCGCGCCCCACTACGTTCGCCCGGAACAGCCGCCATGACGGGGATGCCCGGGATGGTGAACTTCGGGAGCACTATGTCAGGCGCCCCGACCGGGCTCGGCGGCGGGCCAGCGATCTTGAGGGCACCCGCCACGGCACACCGTGGTCAGGGCGTTCGCCCTGCCCCTGGGCCGTACTGTCCGCCCTTCGGGACGGCGCGTCTCGCCGTAACATTCGCCGGATACGGTGGAGAGACCATGAGCGCTTCGCAGAACTCCGACGTACGTACGCTTCTCGTCAAGATCTTCGGCAAGGACCGTCCCGGCATCACGGCGGGACTCTTCGACACCCTCGCCGCCTACTCCGTCGAAGTCGTCGACATCGAGCAGGTCGTCTCCCGGGGCCGCCTGGTGCTGTGTGCCCTGGTCACGGCCCCCACGACGGCGGGTGCCGACGAGGGGAGGCTGCGGGCCACGGTGCACAGCTGGGCCGAGTCCCTCAAGCTTCAGGCGGAGATCATCTCGGGCACCGGCGACAACCGGCCGCGTGGTCACGGCCGCTCCCACGTCACCGTTCTCGGGCACCCGCTGACGGCCGAGTCGACGGCGGCCATAGCGGCCAGGATCACCTCCGTCGGCGGCAACATCGACCGGATCTTCCGGCTCGCGAAGTACCCCGTGACGGCCGTGGAGTTCGCGGTCTCCGGGGTCGAGACGGAGATGCTCCGCACGGTACTCGCGACCGGCGCCGCCGGTATCGGCGTGGACGTGGCCGTGGTCTCGGCCGGTCTGCACCGCCGGGCCCAGCGGCTGGTCGTGATGGATGTGGACTCCACTCTCATCCAGGACGAGGTGATCGAGCTGTTCGCCGCGCACGCGGGGTGCGAGGAGGAGGTCGCCGAGGTCACGGCGGCGGCGATGCGCGGGGAGCTGGACTTCGAGCAGTCCCTGCACGCCCGGGTGGCCCTGCTGAAGGGGCTGGACGCCTCGGTCGTCGACAAGGTCCGCGCCGAGGTACGGCTGACCCCGGGCGCGCGCACCCTGATCCGTACGCTCAAGCGGCTCGGCTTCCAAGTGGGAGTGGTCTCCGGCGGGTTCACCCAGGTCACCGATGATCTCCAGGAGCGGCTGGGGCTGGACTTCGCCTCCGCCAACACGCTGGAGATCGTGGACGGCAAGCTCACCGGCCGGGTGACCGGTGAGATCGTGGACCGGGCGGGCAAGGCCCGGCTGCTGCGCCGGTTCGCCGCGGAGGCCGGGGTCCCGCTGGCCCAGACGGTGGCCATCGGCGATGGCGCCAATGACTTGGACATGCTCAACGCGGCCGGTCTTGGAGTCGCCTTCAACGCCAAGCCGGTGGTACGGGAGGCCGCGCACACGGCCGTGAACGTGCCCTTCCTGGACACCGTGCTCTATCTGCTCGGCATCACCCGCGAGGAGGTCGAGGCCGCGGACGGCGAGAACGCCGAGCACTGAACCGACGCTCCGCCCCGGAGGGCCCCGACGCCTCGCGGCGCCGGGGCCCCGGTCGTTTCCGTACCGTCCGCGCGGTGCTCGGGTGGCGGCAGGTTCGCGGCGCCGGTTCAGGAAGCCGGTTCGCCACGGACGGGGCCCGCTCCGGTCACCGGTGGCGGGGAACGGTCCGGCCCGTCAGCTGTGCGGGTTCCAGTAGTCGACGAGCGTGCCCACCCCGTGCTCCACGGCCTTCCAGGAGCCGGTGAAGGTGAGCACGGCGAAGGCGGAGGTCGGGAAGCCGCTGCGGTTCATCCGGGCCAGGGCGTCTCCCTCGGCCTCCCCGGCGAGGGCGTCGGCGAGGGCGTGCATCCCCGGGTTGTGGCCGATGACCAGCAGATCGCGCACCTCGTCCGAGACCTCGTTGAGCAGGGCGATGATCTCGCCGAGCGACGCCTCGTACAGCCGCTCCTCATAGACCGTACGGGGACGCTCGGGCAGCTCATGGACGGCGAGCTTCCAGGTCTCACGGGTCCGGACTGCGGTGGAGCAGAGGGCCAGGCCGAAGGGGATACCGGTGTCCGCGAGGCGGCGGCCCGCCACGGGGGCGTCCTTGCGGCCGCGCTCGGCCAGCGGACGCTCGTGGTCGGCCTCCTGTCCCCAGTCGGCCTTCGCGTGGCGGAGGAGAACGATCCTGCGGAAGTCGGAGGGGCCGGAGGGTGTCTTTCCAGAAGAGGTGGCGACGCTCATGGTCCCCAGCTTCGCATGAAACGCGCCAGTGGGCGCGGGGTGTTGACGGCCTCCCTCGGAGGGGGTCCTTCCGGCGGTCGGCGTGCCGTCACCGGGTGAACAACAGCTGGATTTGGAGAACGATCCGGGCGGCCGGTGACTCCCCCGTCGCCGCCCCCGCCTCGGCCGGGTCCGCTATCAGCGTCAGCAGGACGGCGAAGGCGAGCACCGGCAGGACCAGCGCCCACCAGGGCAGGGTGGTGGCGGCACGCCCCTCGGTCCGGGTGGGGCTGGGCAGGTGGGCCGACATGGCCGCCTCCGGAATCTCATCGGCAGGTCTGCGAGCGATGCACCCAACCTACGGACGGTCGCATCGGCCGCCCATCCGGAGTCCCACCCAGTTGTCCCTGAGTCTCACCCCCTAGGGGATGGGGGGGCTAACCCCACCATCGGGAGGGATCGGGGAGCTGAGAGGACTGGGAGAACTGAGGGGACTGAGGGGACTGAGAGGACTGGAGGCACTGGAGGTGGGAGGGGATCCGGGAGATCTGAGGAGCGGAACGGTGCCGTGCCGTCCCGGCGTACGGAGTTCTCCGGCTGGAGGGCCCGCGGGATCGGCGGAAGGGGACACGACACAGCGGAACCGGTCACAGTGGCGACAGCACAGCGGAACCGGCGCTGCCCGGCACGGCGCAGCGGGACCGGCCCGGCACGACCGAGGCGGCGCCCGGCTTCCCGGCGGCGAGCCCGGACCCCGGACCCCCAGCGCCCGGACCCCCGACGACCGGCGCCCGGATCCCCAGGGGGTGACCCCTGGTTTCCGGGCGGGAGCGGGCGATGGTCAGGGGGAGACGATGGTGGCGAGGATTCCGATCACGACAAAGAGACCGATCATCGTCCCGAAGACGAGCAGGAGCTTCTTCTGGCCGTTCGGCGGATTAGGGTCGAGCACAGGCATGGGGTCAGTCTCGCATCCCGGTCTCGTCCTCGATCGTCCGGTCCCTCCCCGCGCGCACCCCGCAGGCGATCTGCGGCAGCAACAGCCCCGCCATCAGCGCGATCGGCGCGTCCCAGCCACCGGTGTGCTGGTAGAGCGCCCCCACCAGGAGCGGTCCGGTGATGGCGATCAGATAGCCGGTGGACTGGACGAAGGCCGACAGGCCCACCACTCCGGCACCGGTCCTCGCCCGCATCCCGATCATGGTGAGGGCGAGCGGGAAGGCGCAGTTGGAGAAGCCCAGGAGCAGCGCCCACGCCCAGGCCCCGGCGGCGGGGGCGAGCCAGAGCCCGGTGTACCCGGCGAGTCCGCAGAGCCCCAGGACGACCACGATGGGGCCCTGGTGCGGAAGGCGGGCGGCGAGCCGGGGGATCACGAAGGCCAGCGGAACGCCCATCACCATGGTCACGGCCAGCAGCGCGCCCGCCGTCCCGGCCGGGACGCCCGCGTCGCGGTAGATCTGGGGCATCCAGCCCATGGTGATGTACGCGCCGGTCGCCTGGAGGCCGAAGAAGCAGGCGAGCGCCCAGGCGGTGGGGCTGCGCCGGACCCGCGGGGTGGTCTCCTCCGTACTGCCGTGGAGCGGTGCCGTGGCCGACGGCGTACGGGAGGCCGCCCGCGCGCCCCGGGCGGCAACGCGGGCCTCTCGGGCCGGAACCCGGGCCTCCCGTGCGAGCAGCAGCCAGGGCAGCACCGCCACCACGGCGGGCAGTGCCCACACCCCGAGGCCGAGCCTCCAGTCGCCGCCGAGCGGCCCGTCCGTCAGGGGCACCGTGACGGCGGCCGCGACGGAGGTGCCGAGGGCGAGGGCCATCGAGTAGAGCCCGGTGACCGTGCCGACCTGGCGCGGGAAGTGGCGTTTGACGATCGCGGGCATCAGTACGTTGCCCACGGCTATGCCGACCAGGGCGAGCGCGCTGACGGCGAGGAAGGCCGGGGTGGCGCCGGTCAGCGGGCGTACCAGCAGCCCCGCGGCGATGGCCACCATCGCCGCGCAGACCACGGCCGCCAGCCCGAAGCGGCGGGCGAGCCGGGGCGCGGCGACACCGAAGACCGCGAAGCACAGGGGCGGCACGGAGGTGAGGAGACCGGCGACCGTACCGCTCATGGCGAGCCCGGCGCTGACCTCCTCCAGGAGCGCGCCGAGGCTGGTGATGGCGGGGCGCAGATTGATCGCGGCGAGCACGATCCCGACGATGACGAGCCGGGTGAGCCACGCGGATGCGCGTGACGGCACCCCGGCGGCGGTACGGTCCGTGACGGGGGAACCCCGTTGTCCGGTGGGGGCTTCGTTCCGGTCGGTGACGGCGTGGACCGTGGGCGCGGGCGGGAGCTCGAACTCATCGGACGGACGGCGCATGAGCCCATCATAGAATCATCGGACGATTGATCCAGCCCACGGCCGCGCAAGGAGCACGATGTCCCTGACCTCCCCCCGGCGCTCCGGACTCACCGACCAGGTGATCACCCAGTTGCGGAACCAGATCACCTCCGGCGCGTGGCCGGTCGGCTCGCGGATCCCCACCGAACCGGAACTGGTCGAACAGCTCGGGGTCGCCCGCAACACCGTGCGGGAGGCGGTCCGCGCCCTCGCCCACAACGGCCTGCTGGACATCCGCCAGGGCTCGGGCACCTATGTCCTCGCCACCAGCGAACTCGCCGGGGTGATGCACCGCCGCTTCTCCCACGCCGACCCGCGCCATGTGGCCGAGGTACGCGCCACCCTGGAGTCGTCCGCCGCCCGGCTCGCCGCCGAGCGGCGCACCGCACACGATCTCGCCCAGCTCACCACCGCGCTCCACCGCCGCCAGGAGGCATGGGACTCCGGCGACAGGGAGCGTTTCGTCATCGCGGACGCCGCCTTCCACCAGGCGGTGGTGGCCGCCGCCCACAACGACGTCCTCAGCGGCCTCTACGCCGATCTCGGTGATCTCCTGCGGGACTGGCTGCGCGACGACGTCGGGGAGGAGCCGCTCACCGACGGCCCCCTCGACCACCAGCGGCTGATCGAGGCGATCACCGCGGGGGACGGGGAGACGGCCGCGCGGGAGGCCGCCGCCTACCCCTTCTGCGGCGGTCAGCCGCCGGGAGCGGCGGGGGCTCCGGAAGCGCCGGAAGCGCCGGGAGCGCCGTTGACGGGCTGATGGCTCACCCAGGCGCTGCGTACCTCTTTCCAGCACCGGTCGGTCAGCAGCAGATCACCGGCGGGAGGCACATCCGCGGGCGCGCTGTCGGTGTCGACGTCCCACCAGCGCGCGCACTCCACGTGCAGCTGGATGCGGTCCAGAACCGGGTAGGGGTTGTGGCAGTACGCGGTGGCGCGCGAACCCTCGATCTCGGTGCGGCAGTCCGCTCGGTAGGGGGTGGGACCGGGCTCCTGCGACCATGCCTCGGGGGTCGACCACAGCAGTATTGTCGCCGCCAGGACAGGGGCCGTACGGGCCAGGGCGGGGACCGGTCGCCGGGTCATACGCATGGGCTGGATCTCCTCGGCCGTACTGCGGCCCGCGAGCCGCGGCTGCACCACAAGGGGGAATCGCCTCTCCAGCCTGGACCCGGGGGCAGCCGGGCGCACGGCGGACGGGTCGAACGGGCGACGGGCCGCTGACCTTCGTACCGCCGGGAACCGCTGTCCTCACACCGGGCCGCTCGCCTCCGTACCGCAGGGCCGCGCCGCCCTCCGTACCGGTCCCCAACGAACCGTGCCCCGCCTCCCGGCAGCGGGA